>NZ_JAUBRM010000215.1:0-2329 GCF_036701905.1 Microcoleus sp. MON2_D5 | reverse complement strand
CTGTTTTTTTTAGCAATTGAATTCACCTCTATTCCAGATACACACAATAGAGTTATTTTGTCAATGCGTAAGTCCTACGTTGATAGAGGTCGCGCACCCTCTGCATCAGATGTTGAAAAAGGATTGCTAATTGCCATTCAAAAAGGCTACACGGCAGCCAACGACCCAGTAGTCTACAGCGTGCGACAATTTTTAGCTCTAGTAAGAAACCACAATCTATCGGTGACTGATGCTGCAGCACGAGCCGGAGTAGACTTGTCTGTGATTATCGAACTAGCCAAAATAGTTTTTGAAGAATCAAACTAGCGCTCACACAAACCTACTCATATCTAACTCATGTTAGGCAGAGTTAGGCAAGTGCATTCGTTCCGGGGTCAAGCACAGAGCGGGATAAACGGCGAGCCATCAATTTAAAATCTCAAATCTCAAATTGTTCCAATTACCCATTACCCATTACCAGTCAAGAGCGGTTTTAAGCACGCAACTTGGGTTAGTTGAGATGGCAATCATCTCCTTAATACTGCCCGCGCTGAGTCAGGTGGGAACCAGTTGTTTTCCTAACCGCTCGCTCTGAGAATTTATGGCTTTTGACTGATTCAGATTCGTTTGAAACTGCGCTACTAATAGGGATTAGTCAAGCAGCATAACGAGAGTGAGCGGGGATGGTGACCCAGAAGAGGAGAACTCTTCTACGGATGGTGTTACTCCCCTCTGAAGAAGAACGTTTTTTTCCTCATTCTCCACTCCTTTGTTCAACCAATGTTCCGCCCAAAAAGCTCTGTTCAAAAAAAGTCTGCCCTCCCGCTGCGCGTTGTGCTTACAGTCCCCAACGCTCTTTTGATTTCAATCTTACTAGCTCTAACGGGGTGGCTTTCTTTTCAAACAGGGCGACAGACAATGAATGACGTAGTTGCACACCTATTGGGAGAAGCAACGAGTCGCATCTGGGACCGCCTTGACAACTACTTAACAGAAGGGGTTGGGAAAGGAGAAGGGACTTACAATCAAATTCCAACTGGTTCGGTAAACCAACTTTCCCCAAGTCAAACAGCCGGAGTCACAATCAAACCAAATGGGGAAAGAAATGAGTCAGACTCTCCAAAAACAATATTGCCTCAACAAAAAACAAATCCTGCTTTTCCCACCCCAACCTCAACATTCAACTTGAACGATTTCCTCATTAGCCCTAACTGTCAAGCCTTTATCTTAGACCGTTCGGGACGTTTAGTGGCTCGGAACGAGGTAACTGAACCAAAACCGTCTCTTTCTGTTGACGGACTGCAGCGAGAAAGCACCCAAGCTCTGCAACAAAAAGTAATCCAGCTTTCAACAGAGTATTTGCTTAAACATTATGGCAGCCTCGCTGCTATTAACAACAGCCAAAATCTTAACTTTACTGCCAACAACTCACTATACTTGCTACAAGTCAGACCTTTTAAAAACCCGAAAGGCTTAAATTGGGTGATTGTGGCAGTTGTACCCGAAACCGACTTCACCCAAAAAGTTCAGGCCAACACCCGCAACACTATTTTGCTCGTCCTAGTGGCTTTGGTTCTTTCTATCTGCCTTTTGCTGTCCATTTCCCTAAGAATAGAACAGCGGCTGCTGCGGTTAATTTCGGCAACAGAGGCGATAGCTGGTGGCGACTTCGACTCAACAGTTTCAGGTAGCGGTATTGCCGAACTCGAAGCCCTAGCCTGTGCTTTCGAGCGCATGAATTGCCAGTTAAAAGCATCTCGCCAGCGGTTAGAAGAATATTCTGGCGATTTAAAGCGGCAAGTTGCACAGAAAACAAAGGAACTAAAACAAGCTAAAATTGCCGCCGAAAGTGCGAATCGCGCTAAAAGTACCTTTCTGGCCAATATGAGCCACGAATTGAGAACGCCTCTGAATGCGATTATCGGCTTTGCCCAACTCCTTGTCAACTCTAAAAAAACTGCACCGGAACAGCAGTCGAGTTTAGATATTATCAATCGCAGTGGCGAGCATTTGTTGAAACTAATCAACGATATTTTGTCGCTGTCCAAAATTGAAGCAGGTCAAATCACCCTCGAAGAAACTGCTGTTGACTTGTACAGTTTGCTCTCGGACATAGAACGGATGTTCCAACTCAAAGCTCAGTCGTCGGGATTGCAACTTGTTTTTGAACTCCGGAAAGATGTACCGCAATACGTCCGAACTGATGAAAGCAAGCTGCGCCAAGTTTTGATTAATCTGTTGGGTAATGCTGTTAAATTTACTGAGGCGGGTAGCTGGGGGGGTGACAAGATGGCTAAGAGCTAGACTGAATCTGACTTATAGCTCTCATCCCCTGTTGGTAAAAGTAGCG
>NZ_JAUBRM010000055.1:0-51354 GCF_036701905.1 Microcoleus sp. MON2_D5 | reverse complement strand
AGGAAGCTCTCTCTAAATTCACCATAATTTCTACTCAGCTAACGCTGAGTAAATTTGTGCTTAGTCTAAACTCCAATATTGCAAGTCACGATGAAAACTCTCCGCGCCGAACTCTGCGGCGATGAAGGGTTGCGCGCTCAATTCAAAGAATATACCAAAAACCCTGGGAGTACGCCTTTACTTACGGGATTAATTGTTGCTATTGTCAGCTTGGGCGCATCGGCCGGAATCCCGATCGATCCTAGTATAGCTACTATTATTGTTCTCTATTTGCTCAAAATTAGTCTCAATATTTTTTGTGAATATACCGATCCAGTAAGTTAGAATTTAGGTTAAATTACTATTGACCTACCAAACGGGAAATCGGCATCTACCTCTTTCAAGAGACAATAAAAAGAGGTACATTGGAATTTACTGTGCGGCCGGGGCGGGTTTATTTATCCTTTTAATTGTTGTCAAGATTGTTGGTAAAACCCGCCCCTCCGAGAATAATGTCCGCAAAAAATCTAAACTTCCGATTCCATTTCGCTTAGCAGCACCTGCACGGGCAACTCTACAGAATCCAACTCTGACGGCTCTAATAAAGCCGCCGTTTCACCTTGAGAATTAACCTTGTCGCCCGATCGCACTTTTCGCAATTTCTCACCCAAAGTATCCCGCTGGTTAATCAAATAAATACTAACCAAAGTCAGCCCAACTCCCATAGATTGCAGCGGATTCAGCACTTCGCCCAAGAACCAATTG
This sequence comes from Microcoleus sp. MON2_D5, assembly GCF_036701905.1. Lineage (NCBI taxonomy): Bacteria > Bacillati > Cyanobacteriota > Cyanophyceae > Oscillatoriales > Microcoleaceae > Microcoleus > Microcoleus sp. MON2_D5. The sequence continues at coordinate 50,610 of NZ_JAUBRM010000055.1, read as the reverse complement.
CCGAACAGCAAAGCAAATACAGGCGTAAGAAAGGTAAGAGAACTTAAACTTGTTAGACTGCCACTCGAAGCAAAATAAAAGAATAAACCGTAGGCGATCGCACTTCCGAACACAGTAGAATAACCTAACGCCATCCAGCCCGAAAAATCGATATTCACAAACTGTTCGGACTCAGTTGCAGCCGAAATTGCCAACAGCGGCAAACCGCCCAAAATCATGTGCCAACCAGTCGCCACCACCGGGTCAACATACCGGCAAACCCAGCGCACCAAAACCGTACCCACAGCCATCGACAAAGCAGCCAACAGCATCAACCATTCTCCACCCTGAAACAACTGTTCGATACCCCCAGAAACCTGCCTGTTTTCAGGATGAAAAAGCCCCAAAATCCAGCCATCGGGCAACCCGATCAAACTGATGCCAGCAACGCCAATAACTAATCCCAACCAGCCCCAAAAACCAATTTTTTCTTGAAACAGCCACAAACACAAAATCGCCACAGCTAGCGGCTGAGAATCAATCATCACCGAACCCAAGCCGGCACCGGTTTTCGCCAAACCTTCAGCTAAAAAGCCTTGAAACAAAGTAGCGTCAACCAAAGCAAACAGGGAAATCCACAGCCAAGCTTTCCAACCCTGCGGCTGCGGTTTTCCCATGAATGCGGCCGCCAGCAGCACCAACGCACCTGCAGGTATCAAACGCACGACAGCCACAAACAGCGGCGTTGTGTGCGGCATCACCCCCTTCATCGCTACCATCGCGGTTCCCCACAGGAAAAACGGCGCAATTAGCAACAACGGGGCAAAAGGCAATTTTGAATCGGTAAGTTTTAACTGCATGGCGGAGACTCCAAATAATTGATGAGAGTGGCTCTCACGAGAATGATGTAGATTTGTTAAGCAATTTTTACAATTATATATTGGTGTTGAGTTAAATGCGATCGCACCAACCTCGGCAATTATGAACAGGCAAGATGCCTGTTCCACAACAACATCAAGGTGGAACAGGCATCCTGCCTGTTGTGGCAATTATGAACAGGCAAGATGCCTGTTCCACAATCAAGAATTTTCTTGTGCAACAGGCACCTTGCCTGTTGCGAACACAAGCACAGCATCTACCCCGATGAATAAGGCACACTATAAGAAGTTAGCTACAAAAATCCGTAACATTGTCTGTACACTGCCCATGATTTGGCCATTCAAGCCCCGCTACCGCAAACAAATCGCCCGTATCGAAATCACCGGAGCCATTGCCGGAGAAACCCGCAAACGAGTCCTAGAAGCTCTCAAAACCGTTGAAGAACGCAAATTTCCCGCCTTGCTGCTGCGGATAGACAGCCCCGGCGGCACTGTCGGCGATTCCCAGGAAATTTACAGCGCACTCAAGCGTTTGCGCGAAAAAGTCAAAATTGTCGCCAGTTTCGGCAATATTTCAGCTTCTGGCGGAGTTTACATCGGCATGGGAGCCGAGCATATCGTTGCTAATCCCGGTACAATTACCGGCAGCATTGGTGTGATTATCCGGGGCAACAATCTAGAACGGCTGTTAGAAAAAGTAGGCGTTTCTTTTCAGGTGATTAAATCGGGGCCGTATAAAGATATCTTGGCATTCGATCGAGAATTGACCGATCCTGAACAGCAAATTCTGCAAGACTTGATCGACACCAGCTACCAGCAATTCGTGGAAACCGTTGCGGAAGCCCGGAAATTGGCAGTTGAGAAAGTGAAAAGTTTTGCCGACGGTCGGGTTTTCACCGGCCAGCAAGCCTTAGAATTGGGTTTGGTCGATCGACTGGGAACAGAAGAGGACGCTCGCCGCCTTGCCGCCGAACTCGCAGGCCTCGACCCGGAAAAAACCGAGTCTTGCACGCTAGAAAAACAAAAACCTTTCCTAAATCGCGTCTTGGGGAGTAGTCTGGATATATCTAGGCTTTCAGCTTACAATAATTTGCTGGAATTCGAGCTTTCTACTAGCGGTTTGCCGCTGTGGATGTATCGCCCGTGATTAAATAAATTAGTCATTGGTCAGGAGTCAGTAGTCATTAGTTACCCCCTGGATGATTGGGCGATTGAAATGTGTTGACCTCAAACTCCAATGTGGCGCTTCGCCCGTCATAAGCGCTTCGCGCTGGCTTCGCCTACGAGTTCGAGGTCAAACTACACAAACGAAGTCCACTCAAGCGGGGACTAAGAAATAAAGTGGGTATTTAAACCTAATTTAGTATGACTGATGACTAATAACAAATGACTAATGACTAATGACTAATAACAAAAATATGGAGGAAATTTGCGTGGAGTGGCAAGTGCGGGGTATTCGTGGGGCAACTACTGCTAGCGAGAATTCGGTGGCAGCAATTCGAGAAGCGGTGAGAGAATTGTTAGATGAATTAGAAGCAAAAAATGATATAAATCCAGAATTAATTATTAGTGCTACGTTTTCTGCTACTCGCGATTTAGATGCTGTGTTTCCGGCGGCGATCGCCCGCGAACGTCCTCACTGGTGTAATGTTCCTTTGTTGGATGTCCAGCAAATGCACGTTGAGGGTGCTTTGGAACGCTGCATCCGGTTTTTAATTCACGTCAATTGGCCGGCACATACTGAAATTTATCATCCTTATTTGCGGGGAGCTCAAAATTTGCGCCCGGATAGGAATTTAGCGGTGGCGGTGGCTGGGGAAAAATAATAGATTCACTTTGGGCTTGATTTAAAAGTTAACTCACCATTACAGGTGGGTTTATTTTTTACGGGACTTGATAAAGTACAAAACCTGCCCTGGGGATATATGGTTAAAAGCTTTTATTATAAAAAAAACCCGGTTTCTTTGAGAAGCCGGGTTTTTTGTCAATTAGACGCTTTCTTGTGATGCAGCCTAATCCCTAAAAAGATGTCATATATAAAATTCCAAAAGTCCTTTTTCCCTTCCAATATTCCCAAACTTTGAGGGGAACCTTTCTCATCCAACAGCGGCTTCACAGCCTCATAAGCAGGCTTGTAATTGTACCAAGGAATGGAAGGCCACAAGTGATGGATCAGATGATAATTCTGCCCCAAAATCAAGATATTTAGAATAGGACTCGGATATACTCTGGCATTTTTCCAACGATCGCGATCGTGAAACGGACGGTGCGGCAAATAATCAAAAAATAACCCCAACGCCAATCCCACCACCATAGCGGGAGAAAACCAAAAATTCAGCACGTAACCTAAATGGTCGTACTGAATCGAGATATACACGATCGCGATCACAAACAAACGGCTGAGAAACCATTCCAATAATTCGTATTTCCGCCACAGTTTGCGCTTAAAAAAGAAAATCTCGTGGTAAAAAAACCTCGCAGCAATCAACCACAAAGGCCCGCCGGTCGAAACATAATGGTCTGGATCGTTATCTGGGTCATTAACGTGGGCGTGATGCTGCATATGTACCCGCGTAAACACCGGGAAAGCAAAACCCAACATCAGCGCGCTACCGTGTCCCAAAATAGCGTTAACTGTGCGATCGCGATGGGCCGCATTGTGAGACGCATCGTGAATCACAGTTCCAGCCATGTGCAAAGCCAACACGTTCAGCGTAAAACAGCACCACTGCGGCCATCCCCAACACCAGAAACCCAAGTTAGAAATCACGAGAATCGCTACTGCACTCAAAAATAGCAGCAGTGTCGGATTGAAGTCACCGGGAGGACTCAGAAACTCTTTCGGCACTGTCAGCGGCCGTCCTGCCTCCGACATCTTTGTTAAGACTCCTTAATATTTCACACTTGCGTAGTATAAGATACAAGCCAGACAATAGTAAAGTTTTGTCAGGAACCTCAGCCTAAAGGCATGAAAGAACAGAGTCCGATCGCCAGACACTAGCGTCTGCACAAACAGCAAAGTGTTGCTGTTGTGCAAGGATACCAGCGCTAGATTAGCCAAAAGAGCTGAGCAGACCAAAGAAAATAAATGGGTATGTCTGTATTTATGTCAAGCCTGAGAGCGGAAAAAATTGCAAAAAAGAGTGCTCTCCAAGAAAAAATTACCGATCGGTAAAAAGTCAGATATTCTATATATTGTTCAAGACCTGCTCTTTTGACGACTATCACAATTTTTAAGACTTGAGACTAGCGTCATTGCTTGTAGTGCAAAAATGAAACGTTAGCCGAAATTTAAACAAGAAATCCACCTGCCTCCCGAGAACACCGCTGATGCAATTGCCAAAAGCCCTACGCCGGACTAAAATCGTCGCCACCATTGGCCCAGCAACTTCGGACCCACAAGTGCTGCGCCAGCTCATAGAAGCCGGTGCCACAACTTTGCGACTCAACTTTTCCCACGGAACAGAAGAAGACCACCAGCGCAGCATTCGCTTAATCCGGCAAACATCCTTTGAACTCAACCAGCCGGTTGCCATCCTCCAAGACCTCCAAGGCCCGAAGATTCGTTTAGGGCGCTTTGAGACAGGCTCTATAGTTGTCAAAAACGGCGATCCTTTCATTCTCACCAGCCGTCAGGTTCCAGGTACCGAACTCATTTCTTCCGTCACCTACGACCCCCTAGCAGACGAAGTTCCAGAAGGAGCAGTGATTCTGCTTGACGACGGCAAAGTCGAAATGCTGGTCGAAAAAGTAGACCGCGCGGCGCGGGAATTATACTGCCGCGTCGTCGTCGGCGGGCCGCTTTCCAACAACAAAGGCGTGAATTTTCCGGGAGTTTACCTCTCAATTAAAGCGCTGACTGATAAAGACCGCAAAGATTTAATGTTCGGCCTCGACCAAGGTGTCGATTGGGTAGCCCTGAGCTTTGTGCGGAATCCCCAAGATGTGCTCGAAATTAAAGAGCTGATTGCCAGTGCCGGCAAGCAAGTACCGGTGATTGCCAAGATCGAAAAGCACGAGGCGATCGAACAAATGGAGGAAATTCTCACCCTTTGCAACGGCGTGATGGTCGCCCGCGGCGATTTGGGAGTGGAACTGCCCGCCGAAGACGTGCCGATTTTGCAAAAGCGGCTGATTGCTACCTCCAACCGCCTGGGTATTCCGGTAATTACCGCTACCCAGATGCTCGACAGCATGGTCAACAATCCCCGTCCCACCCGCGCCGAGATTTCCGACGTGGCAAACGCGATTCTTGACGGAACAGATGCAGTGATGCTCTCGAATGAAACTGCTGTCGGCAAGTTCCCCGTCGAAGCGGTGGCGACGATGGCGAGAATTGCAGTGCGGATGGAGAGGGAAGGAATTAAGCGGAATATTAGGAATGTAGAAGATATTGGTCGATCGATCCCCAACGGCATCAGCCAAGCAGTCAGCCAAATCTCGGAACAGTTGAACGCGGCGGCCATCATGACGCTGACCAAAACCGGCGCTACAGCCCGAAATGTCTCGAAGTTCCGACCGAAAACTCCGATTTTGGCAATTACTCCTCACGTAGACGTAGCCAGACAACTGCAATTAGTATGGGGAGTTAAACCCCTGCTGGTGCTGGATTTGCCCTCCACCGGCCAGACATTTCACTCTGCCATGACTGTCGCCCAGGAAAAAGAGTTAGTGTGCGACGGAGATTTAGTGGTGATGACCGCCGGTACTCTGCAAGGGGTTGCCGGATCGACGGATTTGATCAAAGTTGAAGTAGTGACAGCAGTTTTAGGCAAAGGCACCGGTGTCGGTTTGGGATCGGTAAGCGGCATGGCCAGGGTTGCTCGCACTGCTGCGGATGTAGGCAATTTCCACCCTGGAGAAATTTTGGTAGTGGAACACACCAGTGTCGCTTTTGTGGAGATGATTCGGAAAGCAGCAGGTGTGGTGACGGAGGAGGACAGTTTGACTTCTCACGCCGCGATTATCGGTTTGCGCTTGGGCGTGCCGGTGATGGTGGGCGTAAAGAATGCCACGCGGGTAATTCGGGACGGAACTATGCTGACGCTCGATATGCAGCGGGGTTTGGTTTATTCCGGGGCCAGAGGCGGCTCAACTGACGCGGAAGTGACCGTTTAACTGTTGGTGAGCTAGGAGTTGTGGAGTTTTGAATTAAATTCTACAACTCCTTGCTTTTTTCGCTTAGGTTGTGCTATGATTCAAAATTGTCTGTGCCGATGTAGCTCAGGGGTAGAGTATTCGATTCGTAATCGAACGGTCGTGGGTTCAAATCCCACCATCGGCTTTGGGTTTCAGCGATTTCTGTCTACGCTTTCGTCTATGACTGAGCTAAAACTGAGCTCAAAACGCAGTTTAACTGCTCAAAAATGCTCTCGGCAAAGTAGCCGAGAGCATTTTTATTTGCCCTAAATCCTTGTGTGGTGGAGATGGTGAATTTTTTAAATCAAAAGTTAAACCTGAGTTCGTGAAAATGGCGTCATAAACCGAGTTAATGACCTGGCAGTAACAAGTTCGAGCCACAAAATGCGTGAATGGCGATCGCGTGCATCAGCCAAGCATCGCGCAAAAATAGGGTAAAATTGCGATCGAAGCGTCACAGTATGTTGAACATTCAGCAGCCCCTGCAAAAAGCATCTGAGGTGAGAGTAGAAAACTTAGATTATCTGGGCTTAGTAGCAGGTCTAATTGATGACCTAGGAATCTTCCCAAAAATCGGTAGTCCTGCATAGTCAGTATAATTAGGGGTATTATTTTATAGATAAACGGGCGTTATACTCATGAATAAAATACCAAAGAGATCCAATGTGATTGGAGAGTGTTTTAGAGAATTAAAGAGTTTTTTTGACCCTACGAGATATTCTTTGTCTCATCATATTATTAAATCTTTCTAGAGAGTTTGTCAGACTCGTATCCTTTCCTACTAATCTGTGTCTTTTTTGAGGAAAAAGTATCCCATAAGCACGCCAAAAATCTGTAGAACTTACAGCAAATTGACGATATACTGCGAGCAATGCTGTGTCCTTACGGGAAGCTTTTTTAGATTGGTATTAGTTCCGATCGCACAATTTCCACTGCAAAAACGCGAGCAAACTCAGCGACAAGGATCGATCGCACTCGATCGACCTCAATTCCCGGAATAAACTGCTCTAAACTTCCAACAGGTCGATCGGGAATCCCGCAAGGTACAATTTGCCCAAAACCTCCGAGATCCGGACAAACATTTAAGGCAAAACCGTGCATCGTAATCCAGCGGCTGACTTTAATGCCGATCGCGCCTACCTTGCACCCATCTACCCAAACCCCAGTCATACCGGGAACCCGCGAACCCTTCAACCCGCAAACTTCCAGCACCCCCAGCAGCACTTCCTCCAACTGCCGCAAATACCAGTGCAAATCTTGTTGGTGACGGCGCAAATTTAAAATCGGATAGCCCACCAATTGGCCCGGACAGTGGTAAGTCACCTCGCCGCCCCGCTCAACTCGGTGCAGTTCCGCCCCAGTTTGACTTGGGTCAAATTTCAGAAATTCCAAATTTGCTCCCATTCCCAAAGTGTAAACCGGCGGATGTTCCAGCAAAATCAGGACATCTGGCAAATCAGGCGTCTCGCGGCGTTCTTGCACGAGTTTTTGCTGGACTTCCCAAGCTTTGGAGTAGGGCACTTGTCCCCAATCGAGGAGTAAGCAGGGTTGTGCATTTAGCTGTTGAGGGATGAGAGGAGAAATCATGAAAAAAATCAAGAGTGTATTTACGGAATATTGGCGCAGATTAAATCAAGAATTGTCAACATATAATAAAAGATTTGGAAGATAAGTGTTTTCCAGAATACATAGTGCTACTGTGTAAAATATACCCACGTTACAGAAGGGAGGGAGCTCTATGAAGCTTGTTATCCAGGGTAAGAATATAGAAATCACCGATGCGATTCGCGAGTACGTCAATCAAAAGGTTGAAAAGGCAGTTAGCCATTTTCAAACTTTGACTACAGAAGTGGACATACATCTATCGGTGGCTCGTAACCCCAGGATCAATCCTAAGCAGACTGCTGAGGTGACAATTTATGCTAACGGCAGCGTGATTCGGGCTGAAGAAAGCACGGAAAGCCTTTATGCTAGCATCGATTTGGTTGCCGACAAGATAGCTCGTCAACTGCGGAAATTTAAGGAAAAACGCCACGACAACAAGACCCAGAGTAGTGCCAAAACGGTTACGGTAGTTGATGAACATCCTGTAGTAGCGGATCTGATTGGCGATCGAACTCCCGAACTTCCTGCTGAGGTGGTGCGAACTAAGTATTTTGCCATGCCTCCAATGACTGTGCAAGAAGCTTTGGAACAATTGCAGATTATCGATCACGATTTCTATATGTTCCGTAATGCGGAAACAGGCGAAATTAACGTGCTCTACGAACGCAAGAGTCACAGCGGCTATGGAGTTATTCAACCGCGCCACAGCAACGGTAACGGTAATAGCAAAAATGGCAAAACTGCCGAAAGCGCTACATCGGAAAAATCGAGTGTTGCGAAAAGCTAGATAATTGCTGAGTGCTAATTGTTAATGGCTGCAAGCCGTTAGCAAAAAAGGACTAAAGTCCTTACTACGAACCACAAGTTTTTAGTAAGAACTTTAGTCCTTTCTTGTTTTTTAAGATCGTGATTCGTAGTAAGGACTTGGGCGATATTTCCTAGAGAAAATGGATGAACAATTATGCTATTGGAGTTAAGACAATTAAAGATTCAACCGGGTCAGCAATTACTGGTTGAGGATGTGAACTGGCAACAATTTGAAAGTATTTTGGCGGAATTGGGAGAACGTCGTGCTTCCCGACTTTCCTATAGTAACGGACGGTTAGAAATTATGGTTCCTCTGCCCGAACATGAAAAAGCCAAAGAAATTATTGGCGACATGGTAAAAATTTTGTTGGAAACACGACAAATAGCATTTGAGCCGTTAGGTTCGACAACGTTGAAAAATGAACGCATGAGTCAGGCTGTCGAACCGGATACCTGTTTTTACATTCAAAATCAAGCAGCCGTTATCGGTAAAAATCGCCTCGATATGAGTGTTGATCCACCCCCAGACTTAGCTCTAGAAATTGATCTTACCTCCCGCACGCAGTTGGATAATTATCAAATTCTAGGAGTGCCGGAACTTTGGCGATACGCACGGCGAGGGCTACAAATCAACGTCTTGGAAGCCGAACACTATATTGAGTCTGATGTTAGTCCCACTTTCCCCAATATCCCGATTATCGAACTGGTGAATCAGTACACTCAACAGAGTCAAGTTGCTGGTAGAACCCACGCTATTCAAGCTTTTAAAAATTGGGTACGGGAAAACCTCTAGTCTTATAATTTCCGTTCTCCCTAAAAACCCTTAGTTCGCAGTCAGGAATTTAGTTTTTTCTTGTTTTTTAGACAAGGAGGACTTTCGTCCTCACTACCAACAATATATTGAAGCACATCCATCTAAATTTTGATGGTGTCTAAAGTTTTGAGTGCTTCTGCAACGTGTGCTTTGAAGTCTAACATGGAGTCAAAAATATGCTTGACAACGCCTTCTTTGTCCATGACATAAGTTACTCTACCGGGCATAATCCACAGTGTAGCTGGAACTCCGTATAATTGCCGCACTTTGTTGCCAGTATCGCTCAGCAGTGTAAAGGGTAGCTGATACTTGGAGGCAAATTTTTGGTGCGATTGTTGCGAATCTTCGCTAATTCCTATGACTTCTGCACCTGCGTCTTTGAAAACTTCATAACTATCTCGAAAAGCGCAAGCTTGGGTGGTGCATCCGGGTGTGTCATCTTTGGGATAAAAGTAGACTATGACGTTTTTTTTACCTTTAAAATCTTTGAGGCTGACTGATGTGCCCGTTTGAGATGGTAAGGTAAAATCGGGTGCGGTGTCTCCTACTTTGACTGTCATGTTTTTTTAACTGAGTAGCTCTGTTTGGGTAAAAATTTAACTTTTGTTATTGTACAGTTTTTTTGAGCAATAGTTCATAGTTGCGATCGCCCGGTTCGGTATTATCCGATTCTTGCTTTCTCGCACTCCTAAAAAAAACCCTTTTTACCAAATCTCGATGCAGCCGACGATTCGCAGTTACGCGGATTAATTCGAGAGGCTTTTTTGAACGGCACATCCACGGGGATTAACCAAGATTCTGATTAACAATGGGAGGGGCGGCGCTGAAGCGTTACTACAAAGTTAATTGTTATCGGCCTTTAGTTAAATTTTTTAATTCCCGCCAGATTGGAGGAATTTGGCCGGAGTGTGTGCGTGGCTGAGTGAGGATTCCTTGAGTGGGACTGAACAGCAATGATAACACAAAGAATCCCGATGCAACTAAAACTATTGCGGGCCCGGATGGTAAGTTATAGAAGTAGCTGAGATACATTCCGCTAATGCTGGAAATAACTCCGATTATTGCGCCTAAAATCATTACTTGATGCAGGCGAGTGACTAGGAGATAGGCCGTACTTGCGGGTGTAATTAATAGGGACAATACTAGCACTACGCCAACTGCTTTGAGGCTGGCAACTATGGTGAGGGCGATGAGTACCATCAGTCCGAAGTTGAGCAGGTTTACTGGCAAACCTGTTGCTTGCGCTCCTAATGGATCGAATGTGTAAAATAGCAGTTCTTTGTAAAAGAATACTACAACTAATAAGACTAGGGCGACAATCAAGGCTGTGTCGATCGCATCTTGGGGGGTAACGCCGAGGATGTTGCCGAAAAGAAAGTGGTTGAGGTCGATTTTGTTGTCTTTTTGGACGATCGTAATTAGGGTGATGCCGAGGGCGAAGAATGCCGAAAATACGATGCCCATTGCCGCGTCTTCTTTGATTGTCGATCGAGCTTTGATCCAAGCTATGATTACTGTACTCAAAACTCCGGCAATGAACGCGCCGATAAAGATATTTGCTCCGAGGATAAATGCGATCGCCAATCCGGGCAAAACCGAGTGGCTGATGGCGTCTCCGAGCAAGGCCAGCCGCTGTACCATTAGGTAGCTGCCGACGATCGCGCAGACGATGCCGACGAGAATGGCAATTATGAGCGATCGCTGCATGAATCCGTACTGCAACGGCTCAATTAAGGTTTGTATCATAAAATTATAAAATTACAGTTAACTAATGACTAACAATCAAAGCAACCCGGTTTAACCGGAGATTTATCGTTGCCAAACCCAATATTATCCAAGAAACTGGGTTCAAAAGCGTAACTCCTAGATTAATGACTGCTGGCTAATTAAGCTGCTTGTCCGGCAAAGAACATTACTTGTCCGCCGTAGGCGCGGTAAAGGTTTTCTTGGGTTAGCACTTCTTGGCGGGGACCAGCGGCAATCACTTCTGTATTTAGCAAAATTAAATCGTCAAAATTGGTGATTGATTCGCCTAAGTCGTGGTTTACTACTAAGACGATTTTCCCGGCATTTGCTAGTTGGTGGAAGATGTCAAAAATGATATTTTGAGTTTTTTGGTCAACGCCGACAAACGGCTCGTCAAAGCAGAAAATAGCGGCTTCTTGGGCTAATGCTCTAGCGAGAAATACTCGCTGTTGCTGTCCGCCGGAAAGTTGTCCGATCGGTCTGTCTTTGTAAGCACTCATCCCTACTCTTTCTAAGGCATCGGCAGCGGTGCGGCGGCTAGCTGCCGAAAAGCGGCGAAACCATCCGGCTTTTCTGACTCTTCCCATCATCACGACATCCCAAACGGTGGCGGGATAGTTCCAGTCAATTTGCGATCGCTGGGGCACGTAGGCTACTGTTTCGAGTCGATCGGCGATCGCTTCTTCGCCCCAGGTAACAGTGCCGCGATCTGTGGGAATTAAGCCCAACATTGCTTTGATTAGGGTGCTTTTGCCGGCACCGTTGGGGCCAATAATACCCGTCAGCCTTCCCGGTTTGACGGAAAGATTGATATCTCGGAGTGCCTCTACCGTGCGGTAGTTTACTGCTAAGTGCTTAACAGCGATAATTTGAGTATCGGTAGCGCTGTCTTTGAGGTGGCAAACCATTTTAGACCAAGGATTCTCGTTGGGGAAGGTGGCGGTATTCATTGGGGTGACTCTATCTCCTTTTTATTAAGTTTACTGTAAAAATGAAAAGAATATGAAATCATCGGTAAATAGGAATAATCGGCAACGCACCAGAGGTAGATAATGCGACAGTCCAAGATGGAAACCCCTCAAACCATAGGTTTTGTGGCGAAAATCTCAAGTAGGTTAAAACTTATATCTTCCACCATTCTCAAAGATCGCGATCTGGGCGGGCTATTCACCCATCCCACCAGAGTATTGAATCATTGTGAAACAGGCATCTGGCCTGTGGTGGAGAAGAGTGCAAAATGTGAGTTAAAACCAACGACAATTGTGAAGCAATCCTATCCAGAGGAGTTTAGGGGTGAGTCGGGCATTGAAACCGCCCGCCCTGGATTGGACAAGTCCAAGGTATTTTGGATGAGAACTATTGCCTGCGGCATTTTGACTTTGGGTTTATTTAGTTGCGCTCAAACTCAGGGCGATCGCCTCTCTCCAGAGGCAGATGCTAAACCCAAGGTAGTTGCTACCAGCACAATTATTGAGGATTTGACCGATCGACTAGCGGATGGCGAAGTTCAGCTAACAGGAATTTTGCAGCCGGGAACCGATCCTCACGTTTACGAACCGGTGCCAAAAGATTCTCAAGCTTTAGAACAAGCTAACTTAATTTTGTATAACGGTTACAATTTGGAACCGGGATTAATTAGAATGATGAATGCCGCCGGAATTAAGGCGCGGAAATTAGCAGTGGGGGAAGTTGTCAAGCCTTTGCTATTGAATAAACAAGGGAATACCGTACCCGATCCGCACGTTTGGGGAAATGTGGAAAATGCAGTTCAAATGGTGGAAGCAATTCGGGATGCGCTAATCGAAGTGTCGCCGGAAGATCGGGAGAAGTTTACGCAGAATGCTGTGAAACTTACTGAAGAGTTAAAACGTTTGGATAGTTGGATCGAACAAGAGATTAAAACTATTCCCGAAAATCAGCGCAAATTAGTCACAAGTCACGATGCTTTTCAATATTACAGCCGCGCCTACGGATTGGGAGATGCTAACAGTTTGATCGGGATTAGTACGGAGGAACAGCCGAGCGCTCAAACGGTGCAAAAGTTAGTAGAATCGGTGAAAGCTGCAGGAGTTCCTGCTATTTTTGCCGAGACTACAATTAACCCGCAACTAATTAAAACAGTGGCGGAGGAAGCGGGGGTGAAATTGGCGGCGCAGCAACTTTATTCGGATTCGATAGGGGCGGCAGGAAGCGAGGGCGATTCTTATGTGAAAATGATGTCGGCTAATACTCGCGCCATCGTCGAAGCTTTGGGGGGGAAATACACGCCGTTTGAAGTTAGCAAGTAGCAAGTAGGGTGCGTCTGAAGAGTTTTATTTTATGTGCGGATAGGGTGACAGCTAACTGATAGCAGTTTCAAACAAGAATGCAACTGTAGGTAAACTCCAAACCCCGATAGTCATCCATGATTCCCAATCTAAAATCTAAATAAAATCTAAAATGGTATGACGCACCCGACAAGTTTCAGTTTACCTGCTTCGACAAAATTAAATTAAGCACGTTCAACTCGTTGGAACTTAAAAGATATTTATCTGTAAATATTTTTCCCCTCATCTGCTCTAAACTGTAACTTCTAAACACAACAAACGGGAAATTTTGATACTTATCTCCTATAGGCAGAACATTACCGACAGGATATAGTGCCCGGACATATGCAGTCAAGATATCTCGAAAATGTTGGTATTTCGGTTCTTCCGGGTTGGTGGCAAAATATTTGCTGAATACTTCACCAGCAATAAATACAAACAATGGCAAGGCATAATACTGGTCATTACGCTGGCTGCTTTGCTCAAATCTCTGTGTTTTATTAACAGGCTCCCTCAGTTTTTTCACTAACTCTATAGCATCCTTAATCGCAAATTGCAAACTCTCTGGATATGCACTGTTACGGCTAATTTCCTGCATATTTTGCCAAAGTTGACCGTTAGCATGGGTGGCGATATTGACGAGGGACATCGTGTAGGTTTCCTCTAAGATTTTGGAGGAAATAGGCACCACTAACAAACCGCCACTAATGTAGCCGAGTTCGAGGTTGCTAAGGCTCAATAACTGCTCGAAACCTTTACTTACTAACTGGGAAAACTCACTGTTAAAAAAATCGCGCTGTGAAAGATACGAAGTCTGAGATTTACCGCTGGAGTCAACATTATCTCTCAATTCAAAATCAGCTTGACCCAGCAAATCTTCTAGACTGCTATAGACTTGTTGTAAACGCCGATCGCTCCTGTGACTCCTGTGTTCGCTCTTCAACTGATCGATTAACTTTTTCATTTGGGATGAGAATGTTTCACCAGCAGCTAACACAGACTTGCCACCGATCGGTATTATAATAAATTTATCTTGACCGATTTGGCCGCAACCATAAATTCGTGTCGTTATAGATGCTTTCAAAATCAACAGGATATTTAAAAGACTCAATTTGCTTTCCTGTATAGATATCTCCTGGTTGTCTTCAAAATAAACTGAACGCTCGCCCAAATAGAAAATTAATTCTTTGTCCTGATTATCAATCTCATCATCCCCGCGACCCCTATAAATCACCTGAATCACTTCCATCAGGTTTTTTTCTATTTCAAACCGGGGAATTTCAACCAAAATGTGTTTAGCCTTGGGAAAAGATAGCCCCCGACTACCTGAAGCAGTCATAAACACTACTTTCACCTTTTTTTTGCATTTTTGGATTAACTCTTTTTCCTCCTCACCAATGTTAACGTGTATTTCTATATAATCTGTTCCTTTTTGAAACCGACCTCGATGCTCTCTAATTTTATCTATTAATTTTCCCAATCTTTGTTTGTCCTGAATATAGACTATCAGTTGCTCAACATCAGAGCGTTTTAAGAGAGCTTCTATATCCTCTAAGATTTCATCTTGCATTTTGTTTACTAAATTATTATCTCGCTCTACCAAAGCGTCTTCAATAAACTTACAAGACTCGACAAAAACTTTATAGGTGATACCTAAACTTTTGGCAGGATAGGAGTTAGCATTGATAACAGTTGCGTCAGTACCTTTAAACTTAAAATCCTCCTCGGACAGAGGAAAAGCAGGATTTGAAGCCCTGCGAAAATAGATTTTATCAGGTTCAGCCGAGGGATCGTCCAAGTGTTGGTTAATTACAGCAGGATCAACTATAGAAGCATCTGCAACAATCACTTTTGTGTTAAACCCGTGTTGCGAATTATCCCTCAATCCATACCTGGCTAGAATATCGTTGATGCCGTTTAAAAACTCTACTCCTCCCTCATCTCCTGTAATTTCATCTATCATGATAAACAAATGCTTAAGGCGACTAGATATATCTTTCATGCGATCGGGAAGAACTAAATTTTCGCTTTCGATGTAAGCATTCCTAAAAATTTTTTCAAAATGTTTTAAGGTGTCGCCTGCATCCGTTTTCTTTAAAGATTGGATGGAAACAGTAGCGACAATGTTGTTTGAATGTCCACCATTTATCAGGGTAGAGATGGCTTCACAAATGCTGTTGAGTACGCCCTTAGTTTTCAGTCCAGTATCTTTAATAACATTTTCTGTTTGCCTGTTGAGTCGGTCCGATCGCCTACCTTGACGCTCATTTTGTCTCCTATCTTCAAACTGAACAGCCTGCAATCTAAAATTTTCTTGATGCTGATTTGAGAGATACTGCACAGTATATTGACCGTCGCTATCTTTAATTAGGTCGCTATGAGTATTGATGGCGAATAGTTTGTCATCGCACAAACAGTCAGTACCTGCTTTTTTAAAATTGTCGATGATATCTAGATTTACTTGCTTCCGGGGGCTGACATAAAAGAAGAGAAATCCATCGTCCATGTGATTTTTGAGAAAATTGGCGATCGCAGTTGTCTTGCCAATACCGGGATTGCCAGTCAAAAAGATATAAGTAGCGGCAGATTCTAGAGCTTTTTCTATGAGTTGAGCATGAGCATCCCGCAGTTTCACAGTGCCGCTCAATCCTAACTGCTGCATCAATTCATCCGGTACAATTCCCACCGAGTTGAAAAAATCCTCAAGTTGCTCTCTATGACGCACAACATTTATTTTGTCTGCTGAAATTGCTAACAGATCGTCAACAAACTCTTGACCGCGAGCGAAACTGTGGTAAGCACTCCGCTTGATTTTATTTAGAACTTTCCTGCGAGCATCGTTTATCTCTTCATCCTTTAAATCATGCTTGTAAATCAGACGACAAGTTTTCAAAACATCTAAATTTTCGGGACGGACAGACATAGCACTAATTCCGCGATCTGTATATCCCACCGCATTAAATATCACCTGCGAATCGTCAGCAAGTATCCCCGTCTCTCGGAGAAATTCATAAAAACTATGAGCGTAGCCGCCAGCCTGAATTAACTTAGCACTCTCCTTGTCATCATACTTAAAAGCAGTAAAGTAAGTCTTCAAGCCTTCTGAAAACTCGACTTTACAACTTTCAGTATCTATGCGAAGTTGAGAAAACACGCTTTTCGATCGCAAGTAATTAATATCTCGTCCCAACGAACGCCTGATAATCTCTAAATAGTCCAGATTTGTAACATCCTCAGATGTCCTAATCGAAAACACAGACAAGTCTACACAAAGAATCCTAAAGTGCTTCTGGCGATATCGCAGCAATATTAGAGTATCCGCTCTCAGAAACTCGCCTTTCTGTTTGTAACGTCTAATATACTGAGAAATATTTTCAATCGGGTCAAATTGAGATAAAACTTCTCCAAACCACTGTTCCTCACCTTTAGTGTAAGTGCCAATACTGCTCTCATCGCAAAAACAGCACTGGTAATACAAAATTTCCAGATGTCGCAGTTTGTTTGGCTCGTTCCAACCTGTAGATTCCAGGTACTCTCTAAAAAAGTTTAAACCTGATATAAAACCTTTTTGTAGGAAAAATACGCTCCACTTTTCAGCCATCTTCCTTTCCAAGGGACTGATTATTTTATCGGTAATTTTTCTCAGCATCTTCGGAAAGCTTAACTGCTGCAATTCCTGAAGGTATAAGTTGTCAAAATTATGCTTAATTTTCTTCTCTTTAATGCAGGCAATAATCCCAATATTAAACCCTAGTTCAAACAAACGCCCTAAATCTTCTGCTATCTTAGATTTCATGACTGTGTGCCTCCTTCCGGTGTATTTAATACTTCTTTAACTTTAGTTAAAAACGCCAAGGCATTAAACTCCGCATTTCCTCCCATATGCTTGTACAAAGATAGCGTGCCTACTGATTGATCTCCAATCAGGTTTTCATAAGGGTCTAGTTTAAAACTGATTTTACCAGTTCTACCACTTTCTTTTTCGTATCTCGAAAAGTGGAACAAAGTCAAATACTGCAAAATGTCATTTTTGAGTTGAGTATTAGAAATTAATCCCTGATGAATATGTTCATCATCTAGTATATCTTTATAAATATTTAACAAAGTAGCATAGGAAATTACACCCCTATAGTTGCGTTCTGCCTCTGAACCTACTATCAGTCCGTTAAACAGGTTAAAAAATACAACTGAGCGCTTGCTAGGATCTTTGACTAGAGCTGTCAATTCCAGCGTATCCTGAATGTACAAAGAATTTACTCCCAATGTTTCTGATAGCTTGACCGCATAGTATTTATCAAAAAACATCGGATAAATTTTGATATCTTTACAATTTTCCTTAAAATCCTTAAAATATTTAATCACATCTTTCGACATGAAGAATAAAGCATCTTCTTTTTGAGTCATGTGCAAGGTACTAGAATAGGGAGCTTTGGCAATATAAAGAAAGTGCCTGAATCCCAATTCGTAAACTTCCCCTATTTGATCCCGCACAACTGTAGGTTCTTTAAACATCTGTTCGTGTTCGTAGGTTTCAGAGAATGTTTTGAGCAATTGTAGCCTCACAGAACCATCCTTTTGACACCTCGCTCCGACAATTTCTCCCTGCAAATTCGACAGCTTTTGCTCGCTATTCCACTTAGCATCGCTTTCCCGACTGGAAACTATAACTATAGCGAGTTTATCCAGTTCTTTTGGAGAGTCTGACTCGTTGTCAAAGGTAAACTTTTTAGGCAGCACAGAATACAGAGAACTCATCACATTGGCAGCTTTGTATTCTATATTCCTGATATCAACACCCTGAGAATTAGAACGATGTTCCTCATTTAGTAAATGCGACAACCTTTTAGATAAAGAACGCATGAACTCTTCTACGGGCGAATCAGATTGTTGGTTACTAAGTTGTAGCCGCAGTATGGGAATGAATAATCTACTCTGCTTTTCCAAAAGTAGCTTCAGGGAAGTATATGCAAGTAAATCGAAAGTAAACCGATACACAAAAATTTTTTTATCCTCCCATTTATTGCTAGCTAGGCTGTAGGGAAAAGCAACTAATTTTCGTTTTTTAAACAGGTTATCATATGTTTTTCGGGACAAGTCCTCTTTTGGCATTAGCAGCACTGGTAGAGCTTTAACACCTGTGATATCATACTCCATACTGAAGCTTTGTAAGTCATCAGTAGAAAAATAATGAACATCACTAATTTCAATTTGAGCTGTCAGAGTACACAGGGAATTTTGAGCAGCATTTGCTTTACCAATAGCTATATATTTTAAGGCTTTTTTGTGTTTGCTTCCGAAAACCGGCTGAAAAAATGTAGAGTTTGTAGAAATCTTGTCAATACTCTGCTCTAAAATGCTGCTTTTTACCGAAATGTGGAGCGGAAATTCTTTCGGTAAATTCTTTTGTTTTAGAAGTTTTTGCAGGAGATTTTTGAGCGTGTCTATTTTAGAGGCAATGTTATATTGTTCAAAATATTTTTTGATGTCTTGTAAAACTATTTTTTTCGCTGATTCATCAGACCCGTTAAAAGTTTTTAGTACGTTTTCTTCAAATTCTGGAATAGGATTGTATTTTAAGTCCGAGTTAACTGTATAACCCTCTGATGAGGGGTCTTTTCCGGCAAAAACGAAGTAGTACAAAAATACTAACTTCAATAGCTTTCTAGCAAAAATTTCTTTTCTAGCAGGCTTATCAAGTTCGGCTTTGTGTTCCTCACTTTCAGGGTCAAGCAGATTGAGATAATACTCAAAGACTGTTTTGCCACCATAGGCTTGAACTGGGTTATTAAACTTGAGCTTTAGTCCAAAAACAAACTGAATATCTCCCTTATTTTCGTCTTTGGTTTCTCCTAAATATCCTTCTATTTTGGGAATAATCGGCAGCATATCGAATGCTTCAGCACGAGCAAAAGCATCTCGGTAATTCAAGTCGGTGCCCGCATAGTTGACCGAGTAATCACCGTCGCCTTTTTCGAGATTGCTGATATATTTATCAATGAGCTTGAGACGCCGGATTAGGTCTTCTAAATAGATTACCCCCTCATTATTTGACGCGCTATTGCTTGTGCTAACGTTGTCTTGGAGAAATTCTAAATAACATATCTGTGCCTGTTTTTTTAGTTTGCCGATACTTTCGGTATCTACAATTTCTTTGAGTTTGTAAAAATCTGATTTAGAGTCTTCCTCTAAGTCTCTAAGAATATAATCCAAGTCTTCGCGCTGGCTGTCATTAGCACTAGCAAACTGAGATTTGATATAATTTTGTAAGCCTTGCTTTAGCTCGGCGTTGAACTTGTCAGTGTTTCCAACGGTGATAGTTAGTTTGTGAAATTTTAGCAGTTCTTTGCTGCTACCATTTTTTTTGATACTCAATCGCTGCTTTTGCAACCCTGAATATTTTCCAAATGGATAGCTAAAGTCTAACTTGGCATAGGGACTCTTGAGTTTCGGCAAATCTGTAATTAAGCTAGCCACAAACTGTTTGATATCAAGCTGTTGATTATGTTGCTTAATTGCCGAATCCAACAAAGCTTGCAAACTATTTTTAATCTGTGTAATTTGACCTGGAAAACGTTCTTTGAAACCAGGAGTAAAATTGACTGTGGCAGTACGAACACTGCGCTCGGAAGCACCTAAAGGATTTTCTATCGGCAAACCTGCGACTTCTTCGGATATGCTGTCAATGTCGATGAGCAGGCGATCGCCATTACCCTGTATGCTAAAAGGGTTCTGAGTCTGCCGCTTCCCTAAAACTTCTAGAATCTTTTCCAATAAGTCCCCACAGTCAACCGCAACTAAATCCCCGTCTGCCATTCTTAGGGTATTCACTCTGCAACCTCCTCGCACCGCTTGACAACTTATACAATTCAGCTATGATACCCGACATTGATTTATTAGTCAAGTGAAGTACGTTCTGTCCCGACTTACGAAATAATTCCTAAGTTCTATATCGCTTCAAAAAGCTTGAATCCACTCTTTCACGTCGTACTCAGTCCAAACCCCATTTACCCAATAAGGATCGGCTTCCACCAATTGTCGCACCTGCGCCTCATCTTCAGCTTCGTAAATTGCAAAAACTTTTGTTAAATCTTTCGTTGGCCCGATCGTACTTAACACACCCGATTCCTTCTGCTTAGCCAATCCGGCTAAATGAGCGTCTCGAAACGGAGCGCGTTTTTCGATAACGTCTTCGCAGTAACTTCCCCACATCACATATTTGGTCACGGTTTTGAGCCTTGGATAAATTTGTTTTAAATTTATTTTACAATAAATGTAGCAGGATTTGACGAGTTTTTTTAGGATCAAATTGATTAACCGCAGAGGGCGCAGAGGTCGCGGAGGAATAGAGGGGAAGAAGAGAGAGGTTTGTTAGAGAGAAGGAGGTTACTATGACTTTATTAGATATTCGGCTGCTGACTGTTCATGAATATGACCGGATGACGGAAATTGGTATTTTTGACGAAGATGAACGGGTGGAATTACTAGCAGGGCAGATAGTAAAGAGGGCAGCAAAGGGAACAGCTCACGGTGCGGCGATTGCGCGCACGAAGATATTACTGGATAACCGTTTAGGAGAACAGATTTTTGTGCGGCTGCAAGACCCGGTTCGGATGAATAATTACTCGCAACCTGAACCGGATATTTCTGTAGTTATACCAGATCCACTTTACTATGAAGACCACCATCCAATTCCTTCAGAAATTTATCTGATTATTGAAGTTGCGGATACTACGCTGAGAACGGATTGCGGGATTAAAGCGAAAATTTATGCTGAGTCGGGAATTACTGATTATTGGGTTTTGGATGTGAATAATCGGCAACTCCACGTTTTTCGAGAACCGAGTCAGGATGGTTATCAAAGTCGGGTGATTCTTGCGGATGGTGATAGTATTTCTCTTTTGCGGTTTCCTGATTGTTCTTTTTTTGTGCGGGAGATGTTGCGGCCATTGGTGTCAATTTAACGCTTTTTCCCTGAGTCCGGCAGGGGTTGAAACCCCCGCCTCAAAGCTGAAGTCCTCTCAAGAGGACTGAAGAGTTCATTAGTTAGCAATTATGCACTTTAAACGGCTTTATTGCAAAAATTTGATATTTTCGCTTTGCTCATGCTCAAAATGGCACATTTACCTTGTAATCCGTAAGTCTTGTTAGTCCTCTTGAGAGGACTTTAGCTTTGAGCCAGGGAATTCATTCCCTGGCGGCCTCCATTGGTGAGTAGCGGCCTATTTTAGCTTCTCAAACTAACGCCGAATTTCTCAACTAAAACATCGCGCACTTTTTGCTGCGCCGGTTCGACATCGGTTTCGCTCAAAGTTCGATCGCCCGCGCGGTAAATTAACCGAAAAGCCAAACTCCGCTGTCCCGCCGGCACGTTGTCGCCTCGATATTCGTCAAACAGTTCCACCGAATCCAGCAAACTACCCGCCGCCTTTTTCATCGCACTCTGCATCTCTACAACCGGAACTTCAACCGGTGCGAAAAATGCAATGTCTCTGTCAGAAGCGGGGAAACTCGAATAACCCGCGAATTTGCGAGTTAAGTCGTTCGATCGCCCTAATTGACTTAACAGCACCGCTAAATCTAATTGAAACACGTAAACCTGCTCAGGCAAATCCTTTTGTTGCTGCAATTGCGGGTGCAACTGTCCAAAAACTCCTAAATGTTTTCCGTTTAACGATAACGCAGCGGTGCGGCCCGGATGCAAGCGTGTATTCGAGGAATCGCTTTGATATTCTACTGACAAACCCAACTCTTGAAACGCGCTTTCCAAGATACCTTTTGCCTCAAACCAAGTCAAAGGTCGATCGCGCCCTCCCTGCTGCCATTTCCACACAGTCGGATCGCCGCCGATAATCCCCGCCACTGCATCGGCTTCCTTCATTGCATCCCCATCTTTCCAGAAAATGCGACCGACTTCAAAACCGTTTAGCGCCCCATTTCCCTGTTCCAAATTGTACCCGAAAGCATCAATCAAACCCGACAGCATTTCTGTCCGCAAAGCCGAATACTCCACAAACAGCGGATTCGCCAGCACAACCTGATTGTCTCCCTCAGTTTTCACCAAAGAATAGTGCATCAACTCCGTCAAACCGGCCGCCCGAAAAGCCGATCGCACATTGCGAATTGCTGCGTATTCCGGCGACAAATAACCGGGTTCCGTTTTGCTGGGCAAAGTATCGCAGAAATTGTCATAACCGTGCAGTCTGGCAACTTCTTCAATTAAATCAATTTCCCTTTCTAAATCGCGATAGCGGTAAGGCGGCACCGTCACATTCCAAACCCGCTCTTTTTCCGTTGGAACAACTTCGCATCCCAAGGCGGTGAGAATGTTTTTCACCTCTTCCGGTTCCAGATATTTAGAACCGCCCGTTTCTCCTCTTTTCAACTGCCCTAAAACCAGATTTACTCGGTCGAGACGCAATTCGAGCGATCGCGAAAAACTCAAATCCTCGCCCGAACTCGCCGTTTTCTGCACCGTCGCAGTGCCTCCAGCCAACTCCAAGATTAGGGCGACAGCGCGGTTGCAGGCCGTCGCCAAGGCCGCCTGATTCACCCCCCGTTCGTAGCGGATCGATGCCTCGCTACGCAGCCCTTGAGCGCGCGCAGAACGGCGAATCGTTGCCTGGTCAAAAATCGCCGCTTCCAAGACTAAATTTTGCGTTCCTTCGTGAACTTCCGTATCTTCGCCGCCCATTACTCCAGCTAAGGCAACAGGTTTGTCGCTAGCAGTAATTAACAGATTTTGAGCTTGCAAATTGCGGTTTTGTCCGTCCAAAGTTTTGAAGGATTCGCCTGTTTTGGCAAAGCGGACGCCGATGCTTATATCTTGAGTACCGGTGAAAGATTGCAGGCGATCGCGATCGAAAGCGTGCAGCGGTTGTCCCCATTCCAATAAAATGTAATTAGTTACGTCCACCACATTATTAATCGGCCGCACTCCCGCCGCCTGCAACCGCTGCTGCAACCAAGCTGGAGAAGCACCAATTTTCACACCTTCAATTGCCGTGCCGATGTAAATCGGGCATCCTTGCGGTTCTGATATTTCTACTGCCAAACCAGGACTTTCTTTGCCCTCAATCGCCACACCATTCGCTTCGGGAATTCTCAAACTCGCCCCAGTCAGCGCCGCCACTTCCCGCGCTACACCCACCATGCTCAAAGCATCTGCACGGTTGGCAGTTGCTGTCAAGTCTAAAATCACGTCATCTAAACCCAAAAGCGGGCGAATATCGCTGCCCAATTCGGGATTTTCTAAATCGAAAATGTGAATCCCGGCTGACTCTTTAGATAGTCCCAATTCCGCCAGAGAACAAATCATTCCTTCGGAAGGAACGCCGCGCAATTTAGCCGGTTTAATCTTTAAATCAATAGTCGATAAATAAGTGCCGACAACAGCGACAGGCACGTAGATGTCTGCCCTAGCGTTCGGTGCGCCGCAAACAATATTCAAAGCTTCTGAGGAGCCCACATCCACTTGACAAACTCTCAATTTGTCTGCATTCGGATGCTGTTCGCAGGCAATGATTTTGCCCAAAACTACGCCGCTTGCCCAGGGGCGGCGGTCTTCAATTTCTTCCACTTCAAACCCAGCCATTGTCAGGGTTTCGGCTAATTCTTCCGGGGATATCACCACATCCACCAATTCCCGGAGCCACTTTAGAGATATACGCATAATTTAGTCAGTAGTTAGTTGTCAGTGCTCGGTAGTTATTAGTCAAAAGTCGGCGCCGACAGGCTACGACTTTTGAGTCCCAGAATTTATTCGGGAAAGCTTTTCATAGCATACTAATTCAATTCTGTCAATACTCTTATGGTACACATCAGCAAAAAGGAGGAATATGCCCAAAGGTCGATGTCTACTGGGGGATGAGTAGCATTCTCCTTCAGAGAATGAGGTATGCTAGAGACATCTAAAAACGTAAAAAGCATCTAAGTTTAGAAAGACTTTACACAAAAAAGGACAACTTTAGCAAGTCTTTAAACTATCTTCAAGGATAATCAACCGAAAAAACTCAGACCAGCGAGATAATCAAAATAGGGAAAAGATATCGGCATAAAAGACTTAGGTGCAATTCCAATTCGCCATCGAAGGCACGGCCAGCCGACAACTGATAGATTAGTATTTCTACCAGAAGCAGGAACAGGCAATTTGTGCAGTCGAGCGACGCTGACAAGATCAGAACAACATAGGCAAACTCAATCAATATGAGCTACTGCGTAAATCCGGGCTGTCCCCATCCTCAAAACCCTGCTGACTCTATTCTCCAGTGTCAGACGTGCGGTGCGCGGTTATTGCTGCGCGCTCGCTACCGAGTCATTGAACCGTTAGGCCAAGGAGGTTTTGGAGCTACATTTCTGGCAAAAGACATCTCATTGCCAGGTCAACCGAGTTGTGTAGTCAAGCAACTGCGACCCAGTAGTTCGTCGCCGCGAGTTTTAGAAATGGCGCGGGAATTATTCAAGCGAGAGGCAAAAACCCTCGGCCAACTGGGCGACCACCCGCAAGTACCTAGGCTGCTAGACTATTTTGAAACGGAACAGCAATTTTACTTAGTTCAAGAGTATGTTAAAGGCTCGACTTTGAAACAAGAAGTCAAGCACTCAGGCCGTTTCAACGAATCCGACGTTAAAAATTTTCTATTAGAAATTCTGCCAGTAGTGCAATATATCCACAGCCAAGGAGTAATTCACCGAGACATCAAACCCGCAAATATTATTCGCCGAGTTCAAGACGGCCACTTAGTTCTGATTGACTTCGGAGCGGTAAAAGACCAAGTGAGCCAAACAATATTATTAGACCCCGCCGACCAAAGCGCCAACACGAAATTTTCAGTTGGCACATTTAGTTTTGCCCCCCCGGAACAAATGGCGCTGCGGCCGATATTTGCCAGCGACATCTACGCGGTGGGCATGACTTGCTTGTACTTGCTGACAGCAAAATCGCCCAAGGATTTAGATTTTGATGGAGTAACCGGCGAAATTGTTTGGCAGCCCCATGTTCAGGTGAGTCCAAATTTTGCGCGGATTCTCGAAAAAATGCTGAAGCCGATGGTTGGGCACCGCTTCCAATCGGCAGCAGATGTCCTCAGAGCTCTCTCGGGCCAATTTGAAGACCCAAGTCTTATGGATGGCTTGGCAACTCAATTCAACGGCTCTTCTCGTACAGTTGAAGAACCGACAATATTTAATGACGAGGGTTCTTCGTGGTCACCGCCTCAGAGCAAAATCAATCCAGATGTACGATCGAATCAAAGCCGCATTGGTAGAACTTCCTTCACCCCATCCGGGAACACGGGGATGCAGCCGAGAGTTTCCCGAACTCTGGCTGAGTCCGGCAGAACTTTCGGAACCGTTGGACCTTCTAGCGGCAATTTAGCAGCGTCAAAGGTATCGAAAGTTGCTCCTAAGTGGGACACCAACAGCGTGCGAGCGGCATATTTTAAAGGCAAGCGCGATTTTGCTGACTGCGAACTGTCTGGCCTGCAACTGCAAAAAGCCCAGTTAGCGGGGGGGAATTTTTATCAGGCTAGGTTGGTGAAGACAAATTTGCAAGCAGCGGATTTGTCGGGGGCAAATTTGGGTCACGCGAGGTTAATTCAGGCGAATTTGCGAGATGCTAACTTGACTGAGGCTTATTGCAGCACTGCCAATTTTGAAGGCGCGGATTTCCGAGGTGCTGACTTGACGGGGGCTTATTTGACTAAGGCGAATTTGCGGGGAGCAAATTTGTGCGGGGCAAATCTTACGAACGCTACAGTTTCTGAGGAACAACTGGCAATGGCAAAGACCAATTGGCTTACTGTTAAGCCGGATGGCAAGCGGAGTTTTGGATTTTAATAGAAGGAAGAAGGAAGAAGGAAGAAGAAAAAATGCTCCTACTCTCCCACTCTCCCAGTCGTCCACTCTCCCCACTCCCCACTCCCCCAGTCAGGTGAGTCGTCAGGAGGAAGTTCGATCGCCCCAATGCCGCCTAAATTAAAAACTAGGAATGGAGGATTCGATCGCACTCAACATGAAACTGCTCAACCCCCGCACTCGAATGCTTCTGTACACCGGCATCCTGGCCCTGGCCTACTTTGTTACCGGAAAACTCGCAGTGTCGATGCTGGGACTGGTGAAAGCCGAACCCTCCCCCGTGTGGCCGCCCGCCGGTATTGCTCTAGCAGCACTGCTACTGCAAGGACGACGGATGTGGCCGGGAATTGTCCTCGGTTCGGTGCTGTTGAACTCTACCGGCGGTATACCGTCGGCTGTCATTGTCACATCTGCCTTTAGCGTCACCCTGCAAGCGCTGGCTGGAGAGGCTTTGCTGAGGGAGAGCGGATTTTCTACCAAACTCGATCGATTGCGAGATGTTCTGGCTTTAGTAGCGGGCGCTGTCATCGGGTCTACTTTCCTCGGCTCTATCCTCGGCAACTTGGGAACGTGCATTTTTGGTTGGGCTCCGTGGAGCAATTTCTCTCGCAACTGGTGGACTACGTGGCTCGGAGACGGCATGGGCATTTTGCTCGTGACGCCAGTGCTGCTGACTTTAAACCACGCCGTTAATAGTTTTAAATTTCCCTTAAAAACCCCCATTTTTTCAACTTTTATCGCACTTTTTAAAAGACAGAATAATCAATTATCACTTACTAATTCCCAACTACCAATTACTAATCGGAGACACACATTTCCTGCACCTGAAAACCGTTATAATCTTATATTTTTAATTATTAATTATTCAGAAATAGCGCTCTGGCTGACTCTATTGCTGAGCGTTAGCTGGCTGTTTTTTTGCTCGAAAACACAGGCGGCGATCGCTCAGTATCCGCTGGAATATCTGCCTTTTCCTCTGATAGTTTGGGCCGCCCTGCGGTTTCAACCGCCGGGAGCGATTTTTGCTTATTCGATCGTGTCTTACATCGCGATTTTGGGATCAGTCCAGGGAGGCGGCCCGTTTTTCGCCAAAAGCGATAATCTCAAACAAGCGGTGTTATTTTTACAAGCTTTTACCGGTACGATCGCCCTTGTGGCTCTGATGTTGGCGGCCGCCGTAGCAGAACGCCAGCAAGCGCTTTTTGAGGTGCGCCGCACGGCGGCGGCGCTGCGATCGCGCGAAGCTAGTCTGGCGAACGCTCAGCGCATCGCTCAGTTGGGCAATTGGGATTTAAATTGCACCGCCGTCCAAGCAACTGAGAACTTTCACGAATCGTCAGAACACTGTACACCCAACAGCGAATTGCGGTGGTCGGACGAACTTTACCGCCTCTTGGGTTTTGCTCCGGGAACTGTCAAACCGACACCAGAAGTTTTTTTGCAGGCCGTACATCCAGAAGACCGAGAATTGGTGGCGCGATCGCAGCGCCAAGCTATGTTTGAGCACAAACCTTATTGCATTAACTACCGAATTGTGCTGCCCGACGGCTCCGAACGCACTGTCTGCGAACAGTCGGCCATTCAGTCAGGGGCGATCGCCGCGACAGTCCAAGACGTTACCGAACGCCACCGCGCGGAAACCGCTTTGCGGGCGTCCTCCGATCGCGATCGCTTGCTCTCAGAAATCGCCCTGCGAATTCGCAACTCCCTCGACCTCGAAGAAATTCTCAACACTACTGTTGCCGAAGTCCGGCAATTTTTCAAGGCAGACCGCGCTTTCATCGGTATTGTGGACGCGCATGGGGTACATCTTCCTAGCCCGGTGTACGGTAAGGTTGTGGCTGAGTCTGTGGGAAGCCAATGCCGTTCTATTCTCGGGTGGGTGCTCGCTGATGAGAATCAGCTCGAAAACTTGAGAACGTTTTATGCCACCAACCGTGTCCGATCTATCTCCGATACTGCTAGCGTTCAACTCAGCAGTGCAGTTGCCCAAATATACAGCGACTATCAAATTAGAGCGACGTTAAATGTGCCGATCGTCCTGGGGGATGAATTGTTCGGGATCTTAGCCGTCAACCAGTGCTCCGGGCCCCGCCAGTGGCAGGAATTTGAAATTGATTTGTTGGAAAAACTCGCTACCCAAGTGGCGATCGCTCTCCAGCAAGCCCAACTTTTGCAGCAGGTAAAAGCTCTCAATGCCAACTTGGAATCTCAAGTGGAGGAACGCACCCGCCAACTACAGCAAAAAATGCACGAACTGCAAGAAAGCAACCGCCTCAAAGACCTATTTTTGCACGCAGTTTCTCACAATCTCCGCACTCCAGTTATGGGAATGTTAATACTGCTGAAAAATTTGCTCAACAAATCGGCCTCTGATTCTCTACAAGATGTTCCGGTTTCTCGATCGATTTTGGAGCGGATCGTTCAAGCCAGCGAACACCAATTGACTATGGTTAATGCCCTGCTCGACGCTCACGCTAGCGAGGTCAAAGGTATTGTTCTCAATACTGTACCGCTGCACTTACAGTCTTTAACTTCAGAAATTGTTGGCGATTTAGAACCGATATTGGCCAAAAACCAAGCAACTTTGACTCAGGAAATACCGACGGATTTGCCGAGAGTCTATGGCGACAGCAAACACTTGCAGCGGGTGTTGGAAAATCTGTTGACTAATGCTATCAAACACAATCATCCGGGAGTCAATATCGCTTTTAAAGCCGAAGTAATAGAAGTTGAAAAAACGCTAAGTTTTGAAGGAAATTCACAGGTTTTAACATCTCAAAATACTCAGCTCGCCGGTTGTATCGCTAACCGGATATCTTCTGGGGGCGATCGTCCTAGGATAGGCGAGACCACCCAGAAAAATCAGGAAACCCTGGCCAAATTTAACCTCGACGGCAGTGGCAAAATGCCTCGCTATCAGGGGCAAATTGGCAATCTCGGCAGCAAATTGCCCGGAGTCACCGTAAAAATGGTTCGCTGTACTGTAACAGATAATGGAGTGGGAATCAGCGCCAAACAGCGGGAATCTCTATTTGAACTTTACGTTCACGACCCTAATAGCCGACAATTAACAGGGCTGGGTTTGGGCTTGTACCTGTCCAAGCAAATTATCAAAGCTCACGGCGGCGAAATCGGCGTCGAAAGCACTCCCGGAGGTGGATCGAGTTTCTGGTTTTCGCTACCTGCTGTCAACTCGGACGATCGCTCTTTGCCAGTCTAAAATCTAAAATCTAAAATGGTATGAGCTATTTGGGCAACGCAAAATCAGTTCAGGGGTTAACGGTTTATGAGGTGTGGCGCGATCGCTTCCTCCGAGATCGGCTGCGCCCTGCTGTGGGAATTGCCATCTTTTTTGCCTTCACAATAACGGTCTATTTTCTGGGCGAAAGATTCTTCGCTCGCCAGGAGTTTAAAAGTGTTTATTTGTACACGAGCGCTGCTGTAGAATTGGGTTTGTTGACCTGTTTTGTGTTGCAAAAAACCTCCTTCGGACAGCGCTATCCCGGTTTGCTATTTTTGGGTTTTTCGTGGTCGCTGACGGTGATTGTACAGCTTGGGTTAGCTGTCGCACAAGCCGGGGAATTACCAATTTTTACCTGGAGTTTAGCGTTTCTGATCCAAGCTACGCTGATGCCCGTCCGCTGGCGCCTCCATTTGATTTCTCAACTCGGCGTTTTGTGTTGCCACGTCGGGATAAATTTGGTTTTAAATCTAAGTTTTGCTAAGTATACTCCTTTTAAGTTGACCGGGTTTTACTTATATTTGTTTTGGTTTTGTTTGATTTGCGATTTGTCGGTTTATTGGTACGAATGTCTGCAACGGAAAGAGTTTAGTACCAGGCGTGAGTTGGAATCTGCTTACCAGCAGTTGGAGGTGGCGGAAGCGAAGTACCGCAGCATTTTTGAGAATGCCGGCGAGGGAATTTTTCAAAGCACTCCCGACGGCCGCTACATTACTGCAAACCCAGCTTTGGCGCGGATTTACGGCTGCGATTCCCCGGAAGAAGTGACGGCAAAGTTTACTGATATCGAGCGGCAGTTGTATGTCGATCCGGCTCGCAGAAATGAGTTTTTGCGATCGATCGAGAAAAGCGGCACAGTATCGGATTTTGAATCTAAAATTTACCGCTCAGACGGCAGTATTGTCTGGATTTCTGAGAAGGCGCGGGCGGTACGGGACAGCAGCGGCGCCGTGCTTTATTATGAGGGTTTAATTGAGGATATCACGCAGCGAAAACAGGCACAAGAATCGCTGCGGCTGTTTATCCACGCTCTTTCTCACGACTTGCGAAACCCGGTGGCGGGAATGTTAATGGTGCTGAAAAATTGGCAGACGAAACCTGGGGATTCGATCGCAATTCCCCGTTCTGTTTTGGAGCGGATGATTCAAGGTAGCGAGCAGCAATTGCGCTTGATAAATTCGCTGTTGGAAGTTCACGCCGGGGAATTGCGCGGTTTGGTTTTGCACTGCGAATCGGTTGATTTGAGGGCGGTAGTTGAAGCTGCTGCGACAGATTTGGAGCCTTTAATGAATGAGGGTAAAGCTACTTTTAAAAATTTGGTGCCGGATAATTTGCCAGCCGTGAATGCTGACAAAACTCAGTTGTGGCGTGTATTCTCTAATTTAATTGCTAATGCTTTGAAACACAATCTGCCGGGACTAAATTTAACAGTTTCGGCTCAAGTAATCAAGGCGGGAAAATTAATTATAAATCAAAGCACAGCAAAACAAGACATCCACAAATTACCGATTACCAATCCACAATCCCCCATTACCAATCCCCAATCCCCAATCCCCAATCCCGGAAGTAGGATGATTTACTGTACTGTGGAAGATGACGGGGCGGGAATATTGCCGGAACAGTGCGAACATCTTTTTGACCTTTACGTTAGGGGCGATCGATCCCGACACTCCGTCGGTTTGGGTTTGGGTCTATATCTTTGTCGCCAAATTATTGGTGCTCACGGCGGCCAAATTGGGGTAATTAGCACTCCCGGTGCTGGGGCAAGTTTTTGGTTTACTTTGCCGCTGGCTGAGAATTTCCGGTGATTTTTTTGTATTTTTAATTACATTTTATCTAGCCATCGTGCCAGATATTTAGAACGTTATTAATTGCTGAAACCCTTGCGAAATATGCTTCTTCCTTCTGCCTGCGGCTATACTTTTGTTGTGCGTCGCAGGTGCTTTTTGTGTGGTTCAAGCCAAGTCTGTCGAGCGGACTATTTCGATCGGACTATTGATATTAATTTAAAACCGTGGTACACTTCCCCAAAGTTTTTAAAGGAAAAATAAAGTTTCGATCTTCACATTTTCTTTAGAAACATCATTTAATCTAGAAAATCTCTAAAACTAGATAAAAAATATGCAATTTATGTTTATCGAGCAAGGCTCAGAAAATACAGCTAAAGACAATGCAGCTAAGTACGACTCAGCTAAATATAACGAGCGGTCGTTCTCAACTTTAATGCGGGCGCTCCGTCTTTCCCAAGGTTACTTTTCTTTCGTTTTAGTCAACTGCAACTCGCTAACTTTACGGCAGCAAATAGTCGATCGGCTGCAAGTAAATTGTCCCGTGAAACCGCAGCAACTGTTTTTGCCCGAATCGGCGACAACTCTCTACACGACAATCGCAGCAGAAATAGACGGCGAAAAGCCTCCAGCTTTAATGCTCCTCGGTTTGGAATCAGTGGAGGCGATCGATAGATTGCTCGTTTCTACCAACCTACTATGCAGCGAATTCAGCAAAGCATTTTCGTTTCCCCTCGTCTTTTGGGTGACTGATGAGCTCCTGAGAAAAATCATTCGCACCGCCCCGGATTTATACAATCGGATGACGACAATTAGATTCATCAGTAATTAGTAATCAGCCCATCGATTTTAGATTTTAGATTTTAGATTTGAGATTTTTAACAGTCAACAGTCAACAGTCAACAGTCATCAGTCAACAGTCAACAGTCATCAGTCCTTAGTCAAGTGTTAAATTCCGCTTCCCAAATCAGGACTAATTCTCGCGCCGCCGCCGTTTCCTCAGCAGGAAAACCTGCCAAAAAGCCTTTATCTGCCGCCACGTCATAAGGCCCTTCCTTGAACTCCAAAATCACAGTATCCGGTGCCAAAGCTACTAACGTGTGAATAGTACCCTCTGGAAGTTCGACAGCGCGAGTCGGGCCGGCAGCGCTGACTCGCAAGGAGCGCAGGATTTGACCGTTTTCGTTCAAAATAACAATACCGACTTCTCCTTGAATCACGGCAAAAAACTCAAAACCGTTAATTGCAGGCGGGCGCAGGTGTTGGTGAGGGCGGACGTAAGTGCCCGGTTGCAACACGTTGACAAACCGCTGCACTTTTTCAGACAAATCGTCGTGGAAATTGTAGTTTTGTCGCTGTCGGGGACTGCGGCGGGAGGAAGCGGCAACTTCGTCTAGCAATTCTTGCGTCAGCAATTTGATCGGAGGGGACTGCACAACAGATATCCTGTATTTAATAGTTTTTGAACAAATGGGCTAGTCTGGGATCATCGTTATCAGCATCTCTTGACACATGGAAATCGCAACTCAGGTGCGTATCACTAAGGCAATGCGTTTGTCAAGTATCTTTAGAAAAAGTATTAGCCCGATCGCCCTTTCGACTATTCTAGTCTGCGCCAGTAGCGTTTCTGCCTCTGAACCGAGGCCGACACTGTTAATTCAGCAGGAATTCCCACAGCAGCAAGTTAAAGAAGAAATTCGCGATCGAGTTCAAGAAGAAGTTGACATTGCTTTCGGGCGCACGGCGGTACTGCTGAACGGGCTGATAATTGCCCTAACTTTGTTTCCGACAGCAGCCGGAGTCGGGGTTTGGTTTCTGTTGAGCAAATTGTCCAAGCAGACAACAATTGCCCGCCAAGAAATTGAAAGTCTCCATTACGATACAATCTCTCAATTAAAACTATTAATTTCCGACGCTGAAACTATCTTAGGCGAAATTCAACAGCAAAGTCATCCGGCAGAGGCAGAAACAGACCTTTTATTCCCCGATGCCCAAATTCAAGAATTTGCTCCGGTTAACTATGGCAATTACCAAAAGTTATTGACGGCCGGCGACTATGCTAAACAGGGAGATGCTTGTTTCTTTGAAAACCGTTATCAAGATGCGATCGCAGCTTACGATCAGGCCCTGCAAATTCAGCCGGATTTAGCCGATACTTGGAATAACCGAGGAGTAGTGCTCACGAGAATGCAGCGGTATCCAGAGGCGATCGCCTCTTACGAACAAGCTACTACAATTCGTCCGAATTATCCCGATGCTTGGAACAATCGAGGCGTGGTATTGTTGGAGTTGCAGAAGTACCAAGAGGCGATCGGCTGTTACGAACAGGCAATTCAAGCCAAACCCGATTATGCCGATGCTTGGAACAACCGAGGCGTTGCTTTTTCCAAAATGCAGGAGTACGAACAAGCAGTAATTTCTTACAATCAAGCCCTACAAATTAAAAATGATTATACTGACGCTTGGAACAATCGAGGCGTGGCACTCTCCAAATTGCAAAAATACGAAGCTGCGATTGATTCCTACGACAATGCTGCTAAAATCCGGCCTGACTTTTACAGAATTTGGTATAATAAAGCCCGATGTTATGCCTTACAAGGTAAAATTGAATTAGCAATTGAAAATTTAAAGCGCGCCCTCAATCTTAATCCCAATGTGTGTAAAGAGTTGGCAAAAACTGAAGCTGATTTAGAAAAAATTCGCGAACACGACGCATTCAAGCAGTTGATTAATTGAGCGGAACTAAGTAGATGAGTGGGAAAATACATACAGCCTATTCCAGGTTTATGAAGTGTAGGGACAAAGGTTTTCGCCTTTTCCCTACGGGGATAGAACGATAGGCGGGGGTAGTTCATAAACATAGAATCTGCTTTAAGTAGTCAAAAGCGAGTGAAACGAAGCTATTGGCTTTCGGTTCTGGCAGTTGTACATTCGGTTATACAGCAAGGTTTATTTGTGCCTACCTACTTACTTCTGTTTGATTACTACCAAAGTAATGTCATCAAATACTTTTTGCTCCCCGATGTATCGCCGCACGTCGTCAATAACAGCTTGCTTGATTTCTGTTGCTGACTGTTCCCTGCTAAGGACAACAACTTCAATCAAGGGCTCGATACCGTATTGATATTTCTTCATATCAAAAGCTTCGGTAATTCCATCTGTGTAGAGTACGACAACATCCCCCGAATTCAATTGTATTTCAGTAGTAGCAATGAAATCGGCAATATCTGCTTCCAAGGCGATGGGAAAGCCTAACTCCATGGTATCAATCCGCTCTACTTCGCCGCTGGAACGCACGACAATCACCTCTTCGTGCTGTCCGCTCAAACGCAGGATGTTGTCCCCCCGATATTCCAGCAAAGAAAGGCTCATATTTTTCCCGGAATCCATGCGATCTACGTTGTCAAAAAGCGTTTGGTTGACGGTCTGCAATAATTTAACGGGGTCGGTTTCATTGTGGATCAACAAAGTGCGAATTGCTGTTTGCGCCATAATCATTAACACGCCACTTTCTAAACCGTGTCCTGTCACGTCGCCGATGCCAATTGTGGCTTTACCGCCGTAATTTAGTACGTCGTAGTAGTCGCCACCGACTTCATCAGCCGGTTCCATGAATCCAGCTATTTCTAGCCCTTCTATTGACTCTAATTCCTGCTGTTTAGGCAAAATCATTTGTTGCAGGCGGCGGGTTACGTCTAGTTCGGCACTCATGCGAAGGTTTTCTACTTTTAGCCGTTCGTTCAAAAGCAATATTTCTCTATTAGCTTGGGCTAATTGTGCGGTGCGTTCTTCTACTTTTTGTTCTAGGGTTTGATAAAGTTGGGCATTTTCTAGGGAAATAGCAGCTTGGGCAGAAATTATGCTCAATACTGCTAATCTGTCTGCTGTAAAAGCGCCAGTTGCGAGATTGTTTTCTAGATACAAAATGCCGATGAGTTTGCCTTGATTGATGATGGGGGCGCACAAGACTGATTTGGGTTGATTAATTGCAATATAAGGCTCTGCGGTAAAGGTTCCTTCGCGGACGGCATCGTTTAAAACTACATCTGACTGAGTTCTTGCGACATAATTGATAATAGATGTCGGGAGATTCTGACTCTTATTAACAGCAAGAGATTGCAAGACTTGGACGGAACCGTCAACGTCTCCGGCAGCTTCAATTCTGAGTTGGCCCCTGCTGTTTAGCAAGATGAGAAAACCTTTTTGAGCTCCGGCATTTTCAATGGTAAGTTTAATTAAGTTTGACAGTAAGGATGCTAATACTACTTCGCCGGATATTGCTTGCGATGCTTTGATTACTGTGGTAAAATCCAGCATAAACGAGCTGCTGCTGCCTGTCGAGGTTGGCGGAAGGGATGTGCTGGTTATGCCAGAAAGGTTTGTACCTGTTGATGTTTGTCTCAGCCATAGCTGAGGGTAGCGCTTTTCTAAGTCTTTAACTTTGGCGGCTGCACCCCAGCGGAGATAGTAAGAGCGGGCATTTTGCAGGTAGGTATTGGCAATCAATGTCTTATTTTTAGATAAGTAAAATTTGGCAGCTAGTTCGTAGGAGAGGGCTTCTTCGTTGATGTATTCGTTTTCTCCAGCGGTGGCGATCGCGCGATCGTACCAGTCCATTGCTTCAAAGTTTTCCCCTTTAATGCGGCACAATTCTGCTTCTATTAGTTCTACTTTCTGCAAGTAATTCATCGGTGCGTGAGTTGCCAATACTTTCAGTTTATCCAGATTGGCGGTTACTTGTTCTAACATTTGTTCGCGCTCGCTCTGGCTGACATCAAAGTAAACCGCAAGTCGCACGAGAGAATCGTAGAAATAAAAGAGAGGAGCGAGAAGCGAACCAACTACTCCGGCTAAGTCTTTTGCTGCTAAATCAGCATATTTTACAGCTTCAGCAAATTCTCCAAAGAGATAGCAGAGAATGGTTTTTTGCAAGTAAATAATGTAAACCGCACTGCGATTTTTGGCTTGCACCATCATTGGCAACTGGATGTCTTCGTTATAAGCTTCACCGATTAATTTACAGGGATTTTCGGCGCCATCTATTAAATTTAGAACTGCCTGCCGATAGATTTCATTAAAATTCAAATCTGCTTCTTGCTTTAGTTGGCGCATCATGTCGCTGTAGGCAGCTAATTCTCGTTCAAGTTCTGTTAATTCTTTGCCGATGAAATATGCGTGCAATGCATACATACTGGCCGCGTGACAGGCATATTCTATATCTCCCGTTTCCAAGCCGATCGCGCAAGCATCCTGCGACAGTTTTAAAGTTTTCCTGACCGATTCTTTGCAATGTTTGACAAAACCATTCACAATGTGAAGTGTTTCTGCTTTGACTTCGTTGGAGTTAATTTTTACCAGCAAATTTAAAGCCAGTTCGCCAAATCTGTAACCAGATTCGATGTCATTGAAAATCGCGCTCAAAAGCAGTCCACAATTAGCATAACCTGGCAAAGAATAGGGAGCATTGCCGTATTCTATCGATAAATTGACTTGTTTAAAGGCAAACAGCGGCAGGATTTGGGGAAAGGAAAAATAGGCAGCAGCAAAGGTGCTTGATATCACCTGCATGGCTGCTAATTTGTCCGGTGCTGTCATTGGCGGCAAATCGATTAAATCTTCGATTTCTCTGCCTGTTAGCGCTGCCTGAGTTGCTTGCAGCGCCGCCTCAATATCTGTCGGGTTGGGGTGTTTGGGAAAATATATATCTAACAGTTCTAGCACTGATAAAGCTGTGTCTACTGCTTGCCGGAACTGGCTTTGCGCTAACTGAGCGAGAATTTTTGCTTGATAAACTTTTACTTTGTCTAAAACTGTTTTCGCTTGTTGCAGCACCGGAGTTGCTAATTCCTCCATCTGCTCGAAATCGGTACTGATGTAAGCGGCTTCTGCTGCTTCTTCGTAGAGATTCAGGGTTAAGTCGTATTGGGTTTGCCAACTGTCTGCACTTAATAATTGCCTGCCCGCCGCGAAGTAATCCAGTGCTGATTTATAAGCAGCGGAAACTTTGGCTTTTTTGCCTGCTAAAAGGTTTAGTGCTGCCAGTTCATTGCGCTGCGGCTGTGCAGCAATTAATTCGCTGCCAAAGTTTAGGTGATTGACGATATCAAAGATTTTCTGTTCTCGCTGTTCCGGCACAGTATTTTCCAACAAAAGTTGTCCGACTCGGTAGCGGACAACTTGCTTTTCTGGTTCGGGAATTAGAGAATAGGCGGCTTGCTGCACGCGATCGTGCAAAAATTTGTAATAAACAGTTAAATCTTCTGAATTTTGCTCTAATTCTAGAAATTTGTAATCATTTCCCACGGGAATAATTAAAGTTTCCCTAACTGCTTCCAAAAGTTTCCCGTTAGTTGCTTTTACTGAGTTTTCACTAACAATTGCCAAGGTTTTCACATCAAATTGATTGCCAATGCAAGCAGCCAATTTTAATAGTTGCTGTGTTTCCGGCGACAGTTTTTGAATTTTTCCTGCCATGAGTTCGACTACATTGTCAGTAATTCCCTTGGCTTGAATTTGCTCTAAATCCCACTGCCAGCCTCCCTTTGTCCCCCCAAGCTTCGGAGAAGTTACTCCAAATTTTAACAGTTTCTCAGCATAAAGTGATTTGAGAAACTCGTTAATAAAAAAGGGATTGCCTTGAGTTTTTTGCAGGACTAACTCTGCTAAGGGCAGGGCTGTTTCGACATCGCATTTAAGAGTATCTGCAATTAAATGATTGACATCATTTAACTTTAAAGGTAAGAGGGAAATTGAATTAATAACGCATCCCGTTTTCTGAATCTCATTAATTGTTAACATCAGCGGATGGGCTGCACTGACTTCGTTATCCCGATAAGCCCCAATCAGAAACAGATATTGCATATCTGGGTCAGTGATTATCAATTGAAGCATCTGCAAACTTGCGGAGTCGGCCCACTGCAAATCGTCGAGAAACATGACTAAGGGATGTTCTGGCTTGCAAAATACGCGGATGAAGTTATGCAAGACTAAATTAAACCGATTTTGCGATTCAGCGGGAGGAAGTTCGGATAATTCTGGCTGCTTGCCAACTATCAATTCTAATTCGGGAATTACATCAATAACGACTTGACCGTTAACTCCAACTGCTGTTAATATTTTTTCGCGCCACTGTTGGAGTTTAGGTTCTGTTTCTGCGAGCAACTCCCGCACTAATTCTTGAAAGGCTTTAATGACGGCGCTGTAAGGAATATTTCGCTGAAACTGGTCAAATTTCCCGGCGATGAAATAACCTTTTTTTCGGGTAATGGGTTTATAAATTTCTTGAACTAATGCTGATTTGCCAATGCCGGAATATCCGAATACTAACATCATTTCGGAATGTGGTCGGCTGTTGGGGGAGGGCTGAGTTTCTGAGGTTACACTTTCTGCTTCTTCCTGCAAGCTACCGGCAACTCGCTCAAATGCCGCCAGCAGGCTTTCTATTTCTGTTTCTCGGCCGTAAAGTTTTTGAGGAATTTGAAACTTATCTGAAATATCGTGCTGACCAATAGTAAAGTCTTCTATCTTGCCTTGAGTTTGCAGTTGAGTGAGACATAACTCTAAATCTGCTTGAATTCCCCAAGCGCTTTGATATCGATCTTCGGCGGTTTTTGCTAACAGCTTCATTACGATATCTGAAACAGGTTTAGGAATCTCTGGATTGAGTTTTTGGGGCGGAATAGGTTGTTTAGCGATGTGACAGTGTACTAATTCAATCGCGTCATTACCTTCAAAAGGCAGTTGATTGGTTAGCAGTTCGTAAAAAGTAGCGCCCAGGGAATAAAAATCAGCGCGGTAATCAATGGCGCGATTCATTCTTCCGGTTTGTTCGGGTGCGATATAAGCTAAAGTTCCTTCTAAAACATTGGGACTTTTTAGGGTAGGATTTTCTATAGACAAGACTGTCGAAATGCCGAAGTCAATAATTTTGACTTGCCCGGTTTTGGGGTTGATAATTATATTAGATGGGTTAATGTCTTTGTGGATAATATTAGCGCTGTGAATCTGACCCAAAATCTCGACAGTTTTGATCGCGATGGGGAGAAATTTCGCTAAGGTTATTTGATGTTGCTGCCGCCATAAACTTAAAGATTCAGCGCCATCATCCTCGAAGACGATGGCAAGAGAATTATGATATTTTTCTAAGCTGTAAGCTTTAACAAAGCCTGAAAAATTCAGAGTTTGACTGATTTGGTATTCCTGCTGGTATCTGAGCAGTTGTGCTGGCGTTGGCAATTCTTCTTTCAGCAGCTTGAGGATGATCGGTAGGCGCTCGGCGTAGCCGTCGCGTAGCTCGCGATCGCGAATTCCGCGATAAACGAAGGAATTTGCGCTTTCATAAATTTGGGAGAAAATCTGATATCCAGGAATGCCAAGCATAGTTTAAATTGTCCGTTTTGAGCTTTTGCGCTTTCTGTGCAGCAGTTGCGACTTTATCTTGCCATTATTGCTCATATATCACTGCAGTGGTAGCTCGATCGCTGCCACTGCAGAAAAAAGGACTGTTTGTACAATCGGGATGCTTCCTAGTGCGAGAGATTCAAAAGTAGCGATAGAAGAGCTTTGGATATTTTCGGAGATGTCTATTGTTAAAACATTTGATATGCAATGGATCTTACTCCTGACTTCTGACTCTTGACTCAGGACGAATGCTAGATATACAAATATTTCTGCCTTCTCCCCATGATGTAGGGTGCGCGCTGCACACCTTACACCTGTGGAGTCACCTATAACCTCATGATTGCAACTTAATTTCAACTACAAATACTTCTGCAACAACAAACCCATTTTCTCCTTGGTTGCGGCAGGCACTTGATCCAGCCGAGTCAGAATTGCATATTTCAAAGCTGAATGCGACTCGGAAACGGGGGAATTTTCTGTTAGTCTACGGACTGTTTCTTGAATAACTTTTTGGGCATTTGCTGCATTGCGGTGCAAGTTTGCAACTACCATTTCTACAGTTACGCTGTCGTGATCCTCATGCCAGCAGTCGTAGTCTGTGACTAATGCTAAAGTTGCGTAGGCAATTTCTGCTTCTCTGGCTAATTTTGCTTCCGGCAAATTTGTCATTCCGATGACTGTCGCCCCCCAACTGCGGTAAAGGTGGGATTCTGCTTTTGTGGAAAATGCGGGGCCTTCCATGCAGACGTAGGTGCCGCCCCGGTGCAGGGTAACGTCGGGGAGGTTCAAGGATTCGATCGCACTTGCTAACACTTTAGCCAATTCGCCGCAAACCGGATCGCCGAATGTGATGTGGGCAACAATTCCTTCTCCAAAAAAGGTAGAAACTCGATTTTTTGTACGATCGATAAACTGATCGGGCACTACCATATCTAAAGGTTTCGCCTCAGCTTTCAGAGAACCAACCGCCGACGCTGAGATTAAATACTCAACTCCCAAACTCTTCATTGCATAAATATTTGCGCGATACGGCACTTCTGAGGGCAAAAAAGTGTGGTTGCGGCCGTGTCTAGCCAGAAATGCTACCGGCGTACCGTCCAATGTTCCCACAATTGCGGCATCGGATGGCGCTCCAAAAGGTGTATCAATTTTCACCTCTTCAATATCCTTGAGGGCCTCCATTTTATACAAACCGCTGCCGCCGATAATTCCGATTTTTGCTTGTGCCATTTTTACCCTCTGCTTGAGTTTTACAAGAGTGATTCTATCGGGCCATCGTTAAGTTGGGGTAAAGATAATTGAAGATTTCGTGATAGCAGTCACCCGACATACACTATTTTGTCACATAAAAAATGTGATCTTAATCACAAAATACCTTCACAAAATCTTTAAAAATAAAGGTACATAGTTCTGTTACTTGTTTTTAGCGTGTTAAGACCATGACTGTCAGCTCTGCTAACCTCCCCAAAATCTCGATCGAGGCGATCGTCGAGCGCATTTTTGCTTTTCGCCAAATTACCCCCCTTGACAGACGGCTGCTGAAGTCAGCAATGCTAGCGGAGAAAGGTCTTAACGAAAAAGACCACTCTCACATCAACCGAGTGTGTCAGGGCATCCGAAACGGATTGATTTTAGTTGTAGAATAACTTCGCAGCACTATCTCTTGCTGACTCAAGAAGCTGTTTTAAAATTTGTGCTTGAGTCTGTATCGGCGGGAAGTGAGTTCGGGCGGTGTTTTACTATTTTTCGGCGCGCGATCGACCTCACAAATAATATTATTTACATCTTATCGCTCAAAATTTAACAGCCAAAAGCCTGTATAAGTCATGCCACTATCATCGGGCTGGACTAACAAAAAATGTAATCCTTTACTTAATTGCTTCCGCTGTTGGTAAATTTGGGCCGCGGCTTTCACCTCGCTATCTTCAAAAGTAGCCACAACCCACCTATCTACTAACCCCGCTTCCAATATCAATCCGTCTGGTTCTCCAGCAATATAATTCAAAGCGAAAGGTTTGGCATCCTGAACCCATCTAGCCAACCGCATAGACTGGCGTCCGCCGTCAATCACCACTCCCGGTACGGGTACTGTTGAGGCCAAGCCCAAATTCAGCGGTAACAGAAATTCTGGCATTTCCAAAATTGGCAGGGGACGCCCTTGGAAAGCCTCTTCAATGTCGCCGGCGGGTAGGGAAGCAAAACGCCAGCCATCGCCCCAGAGGTTTTCGGGTAAAGGCACGGGGGGCGGCGAGTCGAGGGCGATCGCACTGTAAGTTTCACCTGTATAATTAGGCATACTCAAATATTCTTTGGCGCGTTGTTGCAACAGCAATTTCAGAGCCGCAGTGCGCCGAGTCGCTTCCACCTTGACGCCCAAAACTTTGCCCGCAGCTTCGATTAAGCCCAGAGACTGAGGCCTAAATACTTGAATCAATGCGGGCAAATTTTGGGTTTGAGCTTGCTGCTGCAACTGCGAAGCTAGCCAAGTGGAATTTGCGGCCCCCTGGCGGCAAACAGCGCTAAATTGAAAACTGCCTTCCGAGTCGCAAATTAAGAGTTCCCACAGTGGTTTGCCAGTTTCGTCTTGGAGAGGGCGGCGGTAAAAATCGACTTGCCAAATACTCATAAATAATTTAAAAATAAAATCTACAACTCGATAATTTTAATATAGCCTGGTGACAATCCGATACAATACCGAACTATGAAAAAAAACTTCGAGCGATATATTCTCAGTTCATACTTGAGTTTTATTTCAATATAGCAATCCTAAGTCATTTGTGAATTTCTTACTCCCTCCCCTTACCAAGGGGAGGGTTGGGGTGGGGTAAAAAATTTACGAGTGATTTAGGATTGCTATATCTAACACCAGTCAAAAAAACGCCAACTGTAGGCCCGCGATCCCAAACGTGATAGTAATCAGTCATTCCCTAATCACAATCTAAAATCCCAAATCTAAAATCTAAAATGGTATAAAGGCTCGCTTAGCCATTTTCCCTGGGCAATTAGCCATTCCCTAATTTATTTAAGATGGTGAACCAAATACATATCCAACTCGCCTTTATTTTTAGCATAAATTTTTCCTCGGTATTCGCATTCAAAAAAATCTTTAACTAATTCAAAGGTGTCGTGAGAGATATTGATATTTCCAGGTACGCCCGAAGATTCCATCCGAGATGCAATATTAACTGTATCTCCCCAGACATCATAGGAAAACTTTTTATGGCCAATTACCCCAGCAAGTATTGGGCCTGAATGAATGCCAATGCGGATATCCCAATAAGGGATATTTTGTTGAGCTTTCTGCCATTTTCGCAAATCCATGAACTGTCGAATTTCTAGGGCAGCAAGTACAGCGTCAAAGGCGTGTGTTGGGCGAGGCGTAGGAATTCCTGCAGCGCACATATAGCTGTCGCCAATAGTCTTCAGTTTTTCCATAGAGT
Organism: Microcoleus sp. MON2_D5; assembly: GCF_036701905.1. NCBI lineage: Bacteria > Bacillati > Cyanobacteriota > Cyanophyceae > Oscillatoriales > Microcoleaceae > Microcoleus > Microcoleus sp. MON2_D5. Next base: position 7,613 of record NZ_JAUBRM010000055.1, on the reverse strand, counting down.
ATTTATCCATCACGCGATCGAAATAAGAAAAACAATAATCTAGTTCGTCAACCAACTCTCGCGGCCTCATTTTTTCAGATAACTGAGTAAAGCCTTTAAAGTCAGTAAATAAAACCGATACGTTATCATAATAAAGTGGTTCCACTTTGCCGTTATTTTTGAGCTCCTCGGCAATTTCAACCGGCAGCACGTTCAACAGTAGCCGATCAGATTTGTGCTTTTCGGCATCGAGCTCGGAATACAGGCTATTTATCTCTTTAAAACGTTCAGCATTGCGGATAGCTGAGGATAGCTGCAAAGCCAAAAGATAGCCAATCCGCAAGTCTTCTTGAGTGTAAGCCCGCGGCTTGGTTGTGGCAAAATTAATGGTTCCTAAAACCTTACCTTCGCTTTCCAAGGGAAGGATAATTTGCGAAGCGTAGGGGGATAAAATAGCAGTAGCACCCGCTTCTTGAATTAATTGAGGTTGACGTGTGGTGAAAGCTTTGTGAATAGGCCCGCCCTCTGGGAGGGCTCCAATATCTACAGGGATATGCCGGCCAAATAAGGTCATGCAAGCGTTAGTGCTGTGCAGGCAAACGCTACAGTGTTCAAAGTCTAGCAACCATTTGGCTTGCTTGCCTAGTACCCGCAAAATCTGGTTGAGATCCAGGGTGCGGTTAATAGCAGTGGCAACTTCGTTGACAGCGGAAATGCGGATGGAAAGCGCTTGAGCTTCTGCTAACAAACGGCGGGCTGTTAACAGAAGTTCTTCTCGATCTTGATCTTCTAGCCGATCGCCCATAATATGGGTATAAAATATAGATTACAAAGCATCTATTTCGAGGGCTATTGCATCAGTATATCGGTTGACAAAGCTAAACAAGTCTGCTGTCGCAATAATCTCAAAGATTTCTGAATCATCAAGTCCTAAATCCCGCAGATTTTGGTAATCAGTTTCTGTCATTTCCAGAGGTTTTGTAGCAGCCAGCAAGCCAAAGGTAATTACGGCTTTATCACGTTTTGGCAAAGGGCAGTTGGCAAAGTCAGAAACTAGGGTTCGCAGTAGTTCTTCGCTCATCCCCAAGGCTGACAATCCGTGCAGGTGAACTTGGAGAGCGTACTCGCTATTATTTGATTGGGAAATAGCGACGCCGACCATTTCTTTAAGCGTGCGGGGTAAGTCTCCTTGCAGAATGGTTCCCCGGAATTTTTTCCAATTTGCTTCTAATAGGTCAGGGTTGATTGCCATTGACTTGAACAGGTTGGGGACGATGCCAAAACCCAAGTCTGTCAAGATTTCTTCGTACACTGCTTTGGCTTTAGGATCGGTAAGTTGCTCGTATTCTATAAGTGGAAAGTGTGTCATTGTTGTGTTGAAGTTTACGGCGGTTAATTTTGGTTGGGATTTATGTATTTGTTATGTAACGCCACTCAAAGGGTGACCTTACGATCTATCTTGGCTTTAGTCGGATTGATGATAAAATGCACCGCTGTCAGCAAACCGCGAATCATGAAAATGAGCTAGCAACAAATCTGAGTCTTGAGGCTGGATTAAACCTGCAATTATAGCAGTAACCGGAGCCAATAAAATTCTGTTGCGATCGGGTTACAGTGCTAATATTAGATGTTTCCAATGGCTGCTGTCAAGTATGGGCAATTCATGGGGCGCGGCGGTGTGAAATCTTACCAAAACTCTTGAATTAGATAATGCTGTTCCGTTCGCTAATTTTTAGACAAAAAACACTGTTCGATCGATGTTCGATCGATCGATAGGGCTTCACAAATGCCCTGAATCTTATGCTCCGGCGCGCGCAGAGGGGAAAAACAAAATGCTGTGCGATCGAGTTTATTGAATTAATCAGACGCTCGATCGACAACCCATGCCCCAGCCAAGCTACGCTAACGCCTGCGACTGGAGTTATTATAGATAAACTGTAAACTTCTATCATTGTCGCTGCATTTGCTATGAACCCTGCCCTGACTCAATTTGGCGCTCAGATGTCCCACCTCACGGGAGTTCGGGCAATTATGAAAGATATTATTGAAACACTCAGAGCCGGCAGCGGGCAGGAGTTTATCAATTTGAGCGCCGGAAATCCGGTGATTTTGCCGGAAGTTGAGCAGTTGTGGCGCGACTGCACAGCGGAACTTTTGGCGGGCCCGGAATACGGCGAGGTGGTTTGTCGCTACGGTTCGAGTCAAGGCTATCAGCCGTTGATTGATGCGGTGCGGGAGGATTTCAACCAGCGTTACGGATTGAATTTGACCGATCGCAATATCCTAATTACTCCCGGTAGTCAATCGATTTACTTCTACGCAGCCAACGCTTTCGGCGGCTACACCGCACCCCCCCCATCCCCCCCTTACGAAGGGGGGACTAGGGGGGGTAGCCTTAAAAATATCGTCCTACCGCTGAGCCCAGACTACACGGGTTACGGCGGCGTTAGCTTGATTCCCGAAGCGGTAGTCGCCTGCAAACCTACCCTCGATATTGATGCAGCCGCCCACAGGTTCAAATACCGCCCGGATTTCAGCCAATTGTCGATCGACCAAACCACCGGTTGCGTCATTTTTTCCCGTCCCTGCAACCCCACCGGCAACGTTCTCACCGACGACGAAGTTAAGAAAATTGCCGATTTAGCGGCCGCTTTCGACGTGCCGGTGTTCGTTGATTCCGCCTACGGCCCTCCGTTCCCGTCCTTGAATTTTACCGAAATGACGCCGATTTTTGGTGGCAATATCGTGCACTGTATGAGTTTGTCGAAAGCCGGATTGCCGGGTGAAAGAATCGGAATTGCGATCGGCGATGAAAAAATCATTCAAATATTAGAATGTTTTCAGACCAATATGTGCATTCATTCGCCGAGATACGGACAGGCGATCGCAACTCGTGCCATTGCTTCCGGCGCTCTTGCCGACATCTCCATCAACGTAATTCGCCCCTACTATCAAAGCAAATTTGCGATCGTAGAAAGCACTCTAGAACAAGCAATGCCGAAGGATTTGCCGTGGTTTTTGCACCGGGGCGAAGGAGCAATTTTCGCGTGGTTGTGGCTGAAAGATTTGCCAATGACTGATTGGGAACTGTATCAAGAGTTGAAAAAAGTTGGCGTAATTGTCGTGCCGGGAAGTTCTTTCTTCCCAGGTTTGCGGGAAGATTGGCAGCACAAACATGAGTGTTTACGCATCAGTTTGACAGCAACAAATGATGAGATTGAAACTGCAATGAAACGCTTGGCTCAAATGGTGGAAAAGCTTTATCAGTCTTGATTTCTTATACCAAATCCGCAGAAATCCACCTCCTTTCTCATTCGGCGGTGGAAACCGTTCTACAAGTCAAACTTTCGTCCGCCTCCGCAGACAAGCGAGATCGAGGGGGTATTTAAGCTGGATTTGGTATGATTTCTCAGTCTCGCGTAGGTGGAGTTCGTTTGTGTAGTTTGAGGTCAAAAGCGATTTCAATCGCCGACTATGAGCGAGGAGTTTTTAACAATTAAACCACCCGATAAACAAAACTCAGAGTTGCCCAAACATTCACATCCAAAGCCAAATCATCCGTCGATATCCCCACTTTCTGCACCCCCGGAATGCTAGCGGCGTGCAAATCTTCGAGTACCGCCCGCACCACATTTAAAGGATTCAACAACGCTCGAATTGGCAGGGCATCCCTCGTTTGCTGCATTTCGGCTTCTATTGCAGCCAGAGTTTGAGCGAAGGGTTTCTCACTAAATATAATCAGAGTTTCCGCAAGTCCGATCGCCCCAGATACCGCCAACCCAACAGCCCCAGCCGCCGGCACGGTCAAATTCTCCCCAGGAGCGATCGCCCGCGACATCCCCCCCACAGAGTCTTTGCCCTCAGCGCCGAGTACGGACAGCCTTCCCGCGCAGTCCGAGCAAAACACCGCAAAGTAAACCGGGCGATCGCTGTCGTTATACAACCTGTAGCTAATTCGGCTGCCCTCTGGTAAACTTAGTGTATGAGCGCTTGCGGATTTCTCACTTTCCCCGCTCAGCGGTTCCAGCCGATAATCACCGCCGGCCCGCACCGGCTCTCGCTGCGCCACGGCCCGCGCTTGGGGTGCGAGAGTTACCAGCTCGGTCCGCACCTTCAGGCGCGAAGATCCCTCATTGATAGTCAGCCGCAGCAACTTCCCCGCCTGCAGCGCTTTCAACTGCGGAGTCAAGCGCTGCACCGCCACCTTAACTGCTTCTCCCCCGTCGCCCTCAGTATCGGGAATCAGCATTTGAGCCAAAGAAAACAAACCGTAACGCCTTTGAGACAAAACAGGCTCGTGAGGCGAGACTGTTTCGGCTAAAGTTGTTTCCGGGACTCTGCCGAACCGACAGTCAGCCAGTTGCTCGCTGCCTACCGCCGAAACTTGCGGCACAGTCGCAAAGGCGCTGGTAGCGTCCACCCGCTCGATGCGTTCCAAACCCGAGTCCAAAGCTACTGTCAAACCGATGTTTCGCGGCAATACCCGAATTTCTTCCCTCACGAGTTCGCCGACTGTTAATTGGCCGTCTGTTCGATCGAACCCGTCTACAACTTGGGCTTTAGCAGAGAGGCCCGTGCGTCCCCGCAGCAAAAGCCTCGCGCCCTCGGAGGAATCCACAGCAAACACAGAACCCCCGCAGCACTCCAAAACCCCGGGCGACAACCCGCCCAGCCACAACTGCACAGTTTTGCCCCCCTCTTCCACCGCCGTCACAGCGCCGTCAGATGCAGGGGAATTCAAAATTAAATTTGAAAAATTCACCGCCGGCGCGGTTGTTAAATCGTGATTGAGAATTTGCGGTTGCTGCGATAACCCCGCAATTTGCTCGACATTACCCGCAGCGCGGCCGAAACTGACGCTGAAACTGCTAGCGGGAGTTGCCCACCACAAAGTTTGGGTGAGGGCGTAGGTAAACAAACCTGCGGTAAATCCGTTCCACTCTTGTTCGGCGGCGAGTGCGGAATTCGTGCCCGCGGCAAGTACGGCGGCGTCCGGACGGAGATTTGGGCGGGAGCGGAGGTCTTGGGCAAACGTTAATTCTGCGAGGCGAGGCTCGCCGATGGTGGGGCGGGGGCGGGAGCGAATGCGAAAGTTGCCGTTTTTGGGGAAACCCGGATAGGTGTAGCTGGTGTCGAGGATGGCGATCGCATTTTCTGTCGCGAGCGATCGCATCAACAGCAGCAGCGTTTCCTCTAAAATATCGTTCACCGCCCGGTTTGCTAACAACGGCAAAACATCATCCGCCGGCACCAAACTGTTTTGCATTTTTCCGGGAGACTCGCCCAAACTGACTCGGCTACCGCAGCCGCTAAAGTGAAAAACTACCACGTCACCGGGTTTTGCTTGTTGAGTCAAGTGAGTGACAAAAGCCGTCTCGATATTCTCCCTCGTAGCTTTAGCGTCAGTCAAAGTCAAAATGTCAGACGGCACAAACCCAAACCGATATATCAGCAGTTCCCGCTGCAATTCCACATCCGTGACGCAGCCGTGCAGGGGCGAATCTGGATATTTGTCAACGCCAACCAACAAAGCCAATTTCCTGGCTGTCGGCTGCGCTAAGGCTTGGAGGTAGCGATCGCCCAACGGCAGCCACAGGGCCTCGCTGATTCCGATGGCGGCCAGCACCCGGCCAGCTTGCTGCAAAAATTCCCGCCGCTTGAGTCCCATTTTTAAATAGCTTTGAATTTTAAGTTTTGAATTTTAAGTTAAATTCCCCTCAATAATTTTAGGGGAATTAATTAGATTGTGAGTGTTTAGTATTAAGGGAGTTTTTAAGTTTTAACTTTTGAGCTTTAAGTTGAAAATTTCCCATTTAAAACTCAAAACTCAAAATTCAAAACTATGCAGAATGTCGCCCCCACCAATCTTCAAGATTTAAATCTCGTAATTGAAAATATTCATTGCCTTGGCTAATTCTGCGGCAACTTCCGGCCGGGAAAACTGCGGCGGCGGCAATTTACCAGCGCGCAGCATTTCCCGAACTTTGGTTCCAGACAAATGCACCCGTTGTTCGGGAGTGCTGGGACTTGTTTTAGTTGTAGCCATTTGTTCCGTCAGCGTGCAATAGAAAGCGTGCTCGAATTTCATCGGCACAATTCCCAATTCTCCCGGCTCAAATTCGTCAAAAATATATTGGGCATCGTAAGTGCCGTAATAATCGCCAACTCCAGCATGATCGCGCCCCACGATAAAGTGAGTGCAGCCGTAGTTTTTGCGGATTAAAGCATGAAAAATTGCTTCTCGCGGCCCGGCGTAGCGCATCGCCGCTGGATTAATTGCCAAAATTACGCGATCGTGTGGATAGTATTTTTCTAGCAGAATTTCGTAGCAGCGCATCCGCACATCAGCCGGGATGTCGTCTTCTTTTGTCGTCCCGACTAGCGGGTGCAGAAACAAGCCGTCTACTGTTTCTAAGGCGCATTTTTGGATGTATTCGTGTGCGCGGTGGATGGGGTTTCGGGTTTGGAAACCGACTATCGTTTTCCATCCTTTTTCTGTGAACAGCATTCTCGATTTCGCCGGGTCAATTTGGTATTGGGGAAACCGGGGGTCTAGTCCGCGTTCCAGCAGCCAAACATCGCCTGCGAGGTTAACTGGTCCGGATTTGTCTACTACTTGGACGCCCGGGTGTTTGAGGTCGTCGGTGCGGTAGACGTTGAGGGCTTCTTCTTCTTTGCTGTAGTGGTATTTTTCTGCAAGTTCCAAGAGCCCGACAAATTCGCCCGCCGGCGAGTCGAGGCGCACTAAAGTGCCTTCTTTGAGGGAGTCGGCGACTGCTTGGGAGACCGAGAGGGTGATGGGAACCGACCACGGCAGGCCGTTGGAGAGGCGCATTTGTTTAACGACCGATCGATAATCAGCTTCGTTCATGAACCCTTTGAGGGGACTCAGGGCGCCGATGGCGATCATTTGCAGGTCGGAGATCGATCGATCCGAAAGCTGGACTCGTGGCAAGACTTCTGCTTTATCGAAAAATTCTTGTCTTTGGTCTAGTGTGGCAATGCGGTGGACCAGGGTGCCGCCGTGAGGGGCAATGCGGTCTGAATGCTGGCTCATGTCGATTTGAAGTTGTGGGTTTTAGCTGCCAGAGTACATAGTATCAAAGTATTGTTACAATTAATTAATTAATTTTCCTCAGTAACTCGGCACACATGGTTTTTAATGTTGGTATTAACCATAATTTATTTCGCCACTCATGACACTTTATAATTTATTAGTGAAATGTATCGATTTCTGGCAAAAGCATTCAGGCTTGATCAATCTCAAAACTCATACTATTTATTCTAAAATCATCGACTCTGACTCTTTAGCGATCGATTTAGGCGCCCAGAAGGTCGGTCAATTTAGCGAATCGATAACTCGCGAATTCAATTGTACCTGTTACTACGCCATAGAAGCAGTTCCTTGTGTGTATTTTTAGCTCCCAGAAAATGCCTTAGTTAAAAAGTTTAATTATGCTATAGCCTTTCTCAAAAAGATGAGGTACAATAACAGCCGTGTGTAAACCAGTTAAAAATATTTGACGATGTAACTTGCCCCAACGCAAACTCTATGGCTTTTCCTAATTCTTGATAATTAGTAGTCTTGATAGAACGGAGAATGATTTTCAGTTTTGACCACAGATTTTCAATTG
>NZ_JAUBRM010000214.1:0-2354 GCF_036701905.1 Microcoleus sp. MON2_D5 | reverse complement strand
TTCCGATTTCTCAAGCGGAAACGCTAGCTGTGGTTCAAGGGGTGCGTCAATTTAACGCCTCGCATTTCGTTGAGGAACCACTCATTTAATTAACGGGACTTAAACAAATTTTAAGCCCAAACCAAGCGCAAACTGGCTTTAGACGCGGTAAATAAGTTCATGTTTTCTTGCCACCACCGCACAAATCTATATTCTGTCCCTTGACAGTTTTTATCTCCTGATGTCTCTTTAAAGGCAGCAGGAGTTTAGTTTTTGAGCTGGAATCCGCAGATTCTTTTTCTTCATGCCAATTTCCCTGCCCAATTTCGTTAGGAGGTAGTCGCGAGTCCTCAAGATTACCGTGAGCTAATGAACTCTGTTTCAAAATTTTTCTAGCCAGTTACGATCGCCAATCGGGAGGAAAAATCGAATTCGATCGCGCCACACCCGGATTGGCCGTAAATACACTAAATGCACTGCAATAGGCGATACCCAGTCCCAAATTGTCGGGAGCTGCGGGCGATCGGGCTAAAAGTCAAGAAAAGTCAAATAAAGTAAAGTAAATTACAAATAAAGTAAAGTCAACTTAAATAAACTTAAATAAAGTCCGCTTCCTCATAAGTAGTAGGACACAATTAATTACACAAAAATTTGGGCTACAAGCCTTGTCTAGTAAAGAATCAGCAAAAAATCAGTGTGTAATTAATTCTGTCTAATTACTTAGTCCGCGCCCGCTTCTTCCTCTGCCATCTCCTCTGGCGGCTGGATACCGAGAATGTGCGATCGCAACAATGCCGCCGTTTCTGGGGTCAATCCCCGGCCTCGCTGTTCATCGGGCCGATCGGGCATGATTCAATACGGTTCAGATAAGACCCTCATGGAGACAAAACTCTGTGAAAAACAGATACTGCGATTGCTTCGTTATTCGCTCGCAATGACAAAAAAACATTAACTGAACCGTATTGGGGCATGATTCCCATAAATGCTTCCCGAATATTGGATTTGAGTTTAGCAGTTTCATCATTAGCAAGTTTGAGGACTGACCGTGGCAACCATCCGGCGTCCGCCAGAATCTTGAGTGCTTCCAGTTCGTCATAATTTCTGCCGTACACTTCCTGAGCCAAAGTCACAGCCGCTTTGATTAATGGGGCCGCAGTTCGTACTTGCTCGATCGCTGCGGATTTGTCGGGGTTAGCTAGCGCCACATCTAACGCCGCATTGATTATCTGCATTAGCTTGGTGTAGGTGACAACCGAGATTTGGATCATCTGCCGCCCCTGGTCAAACCGTCGATCGGCATCACTGCTGTAGAGAATCTGCTGTCGTTTTTCGGCCTCAGCGTCCGCTTTCTGTTTCAGAGATTCTAGTCGGGCGATCGTCTCCTGCCAAGTGTCCGTCAGCTTCATCTGGCTGATTCTTGATCGGGTTAGTCCAAGTCGCTGGGCGATCGCTTCTTGGGTCAAACCGTCGAAGGTGAGCTCGGCGGCTGCGACTATTTTGCGGACTGATGATACACTTGCTGCCATCCCAAAAACCTTAACTTTTACTAACTTTTAGTAACCATTATTATCTCCATTATATCAGTTGCACCCTTTGACAACCAAGGATTTTGACTGATGGCTTCGGTAATAATGGCATAGTCTTTTTGGCGGTTTTGGGCGCTTGTTAATAGTAATGATTTTCCGTCAAAGGACACAGCCTCTCCCCGTGCTGAATCAGAATATGGATTTCCATGTACAAGCGTGGATTTTTTGGGTGGCGCTTGAGGATAGATTGAATTGGAAAAAGATTTTTTTCTGAGCGCGCTGCCACACCCTTGAGTTTATATTCTTTTCCATCGGGGGCAGCAAAATAAATAACTTCTAAGCTTTCTGACCTAAAGCAAGCCAATTTCCCCCGTGGCACTGTTAGTGGCTACCAGTAACCGAATTCTTCTTGTGACACGGGTCGCGACCCCTCATCCACACAGCCTGTCACAAGCAACAACAAACCTATTGCCACGCACCTTTTCCAACTCATTTGATTTTTTCTGTCAAAAAATCATTTTTGATGGGTCACACAACGGTTTTCCTTCTTTAATTAGCACGTCGGTTTTCATAAACACGTCTGAATTTTTAGGGTCGCGTTTGGTAATAGGGGAAATTGGGAGAAGAACTTTCCTGACAGGTGCTGGGTTACCCTGAAGCGAATATTCCTTTCCATCGGGTGCAACAAAAAAAATAATTTCTCCATCTTCGCCATTAAAACACGCCACTTGCCCGTGAGATACTGTCAACGGCCAAGCATCACCGAATCTTTTAGGACTTACGCATTGACAAATCTGCCCAAATATGAAGCAAGTGCTAAAATTACGGAATTCCTTTGGCAGGTAAAGT
>NZ_JAUBRM010000213.1:0-2385 GCF_036701905.1 Microcoleus sp. MON2_D5 | reverse complement strand
CTTTTATCAACAAGGTATGCGGGCTGCAACCCTTATCCAGTCTATTTCATAGACCTCTTTGTCACCCTCCCAGGTTTGCACCAGACAATCGTCAAGCAGTTATTGAAGCATTAGCAGATCCCAAATGCCGAATTGTTACTCTAACGATCACTGAAAGCGGCTACTACATCATTGAAGGAAGTGGCGAATTCGATCCTAATCACCCAACGATTCAGCACGATTTGCAACATCCTGACCAACCAATCGGGACATACGGTTTTTTAACAGCCGCACTCGAAAAGCGACGTAAACAGGGGTTGGCACCCTTTACAGTCTTGTCCTGCGACAATATCCAGGGCAACGGCAACATGGTGCGGAAAATGCTAACGACATTTGCCCAAATGCGCGATCCCGAGTTAGGACGTTGGATTGCGGAACACGTTGCGTTTCCCAACTGCATGGTCGATCGCATTACTCCGCTGACAACCCCAGCAGATATCAAAATGGTGGCCCAACAGTTTGGTATTGATGATGCGTTTCCAGGTGTCGCGGAGCCTTTCATCCAGTGGGTAATCGAAGATACCTTTTGTGCAGGCAGACCCGATTGGGAATCCGTTGGGGTACAGATGACGAGCGATGTTCATCCCTACGAGATGATGAAAATTCGGCTGCTCAATGCCAGTCATATGTTGATTGGCTATCTCGGCTCTGTTGCAGGTTATACCTACGTTTATGAAGTCATGGCAGACCCGTTATTCCGGCAAGCCGTTGCTAACCTGATGGACGAGGTGACACCCACGCTCCAACCCGTTCCTGGGATTGATTTAGACGATTATAAAAAGACTCTAATTGAACGGTTTTCCAATCCTAAAATTCGCGATCAGCTTCCGCGCCTGTGCCTGAATGGATCGGCCAAAATTCCTAAGTTTGTTTTGGGATCGCTCCGCGATAAATTACAACTTGAAGGTGCGATCGATTATCTCAGTTTGACGATTGCTGCTTGGTGTCGATACATCAATAGTCATGATGGACAAGGGCAACCTATTCCCATTGATGACCCATTAGCAGACATCCTCACTCAACGCGCCAGTTTGAGTGAATTAGATCCCAGACCATTACTGGGCCTATCTGAAATTTTTGGAGATTTAGTAGAGTCGCCACGTTTCGTCGAGGCTGTTGGTGACCAGTTGCGTAGTTTGCATGAGTTCGGTGCTAAAGGAACGCTAGCCCGATTGTCGTAGGCACCATCCGCATCGGTGAGGAAACTTATTTGACACTGCCACGGCCACTACGTTAAAGCCGTGGGATTCTCCCGTCTAGCCCAGCTCTATGTCTACGAGTGCAAAGGGAAATTCAGCAGCCAGTACAGCGCAGTATTTATTGAGGTCATTCTTTCCTATCTTCCCTCTGACCAAAGCATCTATCTTAAGGCGGATTCTTCTGAGCGAGTAACTCAGGTTCAATAGAGAAGACCGTGTATGCCTACGGATGGATATTCATGAAGCGCGACGCCACAGGCAAGTTTGTTAGCAATTGGAACTCGGAGACGAAACAACGAGTGAGCGTATCTCTTACCAATACAGCATGGCGATCGCTCGATAAAGAGGCTAACAGGCGAGGAATTTCTCGCTCTGAAGTCATTGAACGCTTTGCCCGCAGTCTTGAAAGCGAACAGTTGTTCTGTGCCCAAGAAACTGAGGGCAAGGTAGCAACAATTCTTGAAAGCATTACGGATGCTTTTGTCGCCTTCGATCGCGACTGGCGCTACACCTACGTGAATCAAGCGGCGGCTAAAATCCTGCACAAAACGCCAGAAGAGCTACTGGGAAAGCACGTTTGGAAGGAGGTTTTTCCTGATTTGGTCGGTGGAATTGCCTATCGGGAACTACATCGGGCAGCGATCGAACAGGTTCCTGTTTCCTGGGAAGAATTTGGGGAACCGGTTCAGCGTTGGTTAGAGGCGAATGCCTATCCCTCTGCGGAGGGTGTAGCGGTTTATTTTCGAGATGTGACCGATCGCAAGCAAGCGGAGGCAGAACGAGAACGGTTGTTGCACGAGCTGGAAATTGAACGCGCCCGATTTGAAGCCGTTTTGCGACAAATGCCTGCTGGAGTCATGATTGCCGATGCGGCATCCGGTAAATTAGTTCTGGCGAACGAACAAACCAAGCAAATTGTTGGGTATGGCTATGAACAATTGCTGGAGATTGAGGACTATGCACCCCTTATTCCCAGTGAAATATTTAACTTAGATGGTCAACTCTATTCGCCTCATAAGTATCCATTGGTGCGCTCGCTAAAAACAGGTGAAGTCGTTACCAACGAAGAGATATAGCGTTCCTAATTGAGTTGTGAACACTAACCATACATATAAAGTTTGGGAAATCCAAATATTTGACGATTCAG
>NZ_JAUBRM010000054.1:0-51815 GCF_036701905.1 Microcoleus sp. MON2_D5 | reverse complement strand
CTGACCTATCTTTTTTTACCACAAGTCGGTCAACCCCTCACCCGCTCCGGGTTTTGGCGGGGTTGTCACCCCGCCAGATTAAAACTTAAAGTTTCTCCACAAAAATTATTAAATAATTAACCAAACTTGTTTTATTTGACCTTGTTACATGGAAAAAAATTAGGCATTTCGCAAACACATTTCGTTGCAAATACCCTCTCCAGGCATTTATAGGATGTCCGTAAAATAAGCGTTATAAGGCAAGTAGTGAGGGCTAAAGTCATCTGAAAAGTGCGAGGACTTTAGTCATCACTACGAACCAATTTGATTGCAGTTATCATTACATAGGGAACTACTTAGCGCACCGAAAACCAGCAATAATTTGCCGCACACCCGGATAGTACCAATTCCGAAAGGTCGATCGCAGTGCCTGCGGAAAAGTCGCCCAACTCCCCCCTTTCAAAACCCGGTGTTCTCCATCAAAATAAACTTGAGAATAGCCCCTGTAAGGATAACTTTCAAATCCCGGATAGGCGTCAAAGGTTGAAGCAGTCCACTCCCAAACATTGCCCAACATATCGCAGCAGCCGATCGCACTTGCTCCTTTGGGAAAGGCATCAACTGGCGAGGTATTGGCAATATTATTGCCGTGATTGCACAGGCTGCCGTTTGGCGGTTCTTCTCCCCAAGGATAGATGCGATATGTTTGATTTGTGGCCTCCCAACTCGCAGCTTTTTCCCATTCTGCTTCCGATGGCAAACGCTTGCCGATAAAGTTGCAGTAAGCTTCGGCTTCGTACCAACTCACGCCGCAGACTGGATGGTTGTTGAAAGCTGGATTTTCTGACCAGTAAAGCGGTTGAGAGACGGCTTCGCCTTGCAGCCATTTCCAGCCGTCCGCTGACCACCAATCAGGGTTTTGATAGCCGCCGGATTCCATGAAATCTCCGTATTGACGGCAAGTGACGGGATAGCGATCGATCGAGTATGCTTCTAAATAACACAGGTGGCGCGATCGCTCGTTATCCAAAGCCTCAGCAGCATCGCTTCCCATGTAAAATTCTCCGCGCGGAATTTCAATCGCCTGGGAATCCGTAATTTCTAATTGGTAATCTGCAATTGGTAATCGGTAATTGGAAATTAATCTTCCTTCCTCATTCCCTCTTCCTTCTTCCTTCTTCCCTCTTCCTTCTTCCTTCTTCCTGTGCATTTGCAACACGAAAGCAACAGTTTCGCAGTGCTGGCTTTCGTGCTGAATAATAAACCGCCAGAGACGTTCTTGCTCGTCTATCGGCGCTACTTCCAAATAATCTAACACCTTTTTTCTCACCGCGTCCAGATATAATTCAACTTCAGGTAACGTCGGCAGAAAAACCCGTTGTTTTTTCGGCAAAATATCAGCAGCAAACAGTTGGTGATACTGAGGAAAGACAGGTTCCAAGCCAGCACACCGTTGCAACAGCCACAAATCCTCAGTATAAGCAATGTGACCTAAGTGCCAGCCAACCGGACTAAAATCAGGATGAGCTTGGCGGCAAAAAGTATCATAATCGATGTCTGCAAATAGCTTGAAAGTGCCGCGCCGACACTGCTGCAAATCGCGATATATTGCCTCTCTACAAGATTGGATAGATTTGGATATCACGATCTACTCCGGTACTGATAATGCTCTGGACTGGGCACTCGTGCCAATTGCCTGCAAATAAAGGTTCAGAAGCAATGATGACAGAATTCGGGAAATTTAAATCGTCCCGCAGCCAATAGAGGGAAGGAGGGGTTTTTTGGGCAGCAAAGCGAGAGGCAACGAGCTGGTGTCCGTCGCTGATAATGATATTAGCTGAAAATTCTACTTGGTGAGAGTTGGCTAGCTCTGCCACAGTTTTCAGCGTGTTTTGCAAAGCAGCTTCTAGAGTCATATTGGCGGCTGTCAATTCATTGACGAACAAGCCGAAGATATGCTCTGAATCTGTAGTGCCGTTAATTGATTGATAAATGGTATCGCTGAGTCGATCGCGAATTGGTCTGTAAAGAGTTTGCCGAAAATTCTTCACGAAGCCGTTGTGTACGAACAGCAGGCGATCGTTCTGAAACGGCTGACAGTTGCTCAAATCTACAGCTTGTCCTGAAGTTGCACTGCGAACGTATCCGATCGCGCATCGGGATTCAACGTATCGACTGATACTCGGAAGGTTAACGTCGCTCCAAATTGGCTGTACATTTTTATAGGTGAACGGGTCAGTATCTAGGTGCGGGTGATACCAACCAAGACCAAAACCGTCAGCATTGAGTACGCCAGAAGTCATTTCGCGGGGCTCGTAACTCTGCACAATTAGGGAATGTTCCGGCTTGTACAGAATAGCATCGAGTAAAATCGGCTCCCCGAGGTAGCCAAGCAAACGGCACATAAAATTTTTGCAGCAATGTGATTAGCATTGTAAATCATTAGCCGAAAAATTGCCCGAGCGGGCATCTTCAGCGCTGGGAACAAGGTTTTTTGTAGCCCGCTGCCAGCATCGCAGTACAAACGATACAGTTAAGGTAGAACCCCTGCAGCAAAAGGAGACTCTTGAATGTTCCTCGACGAACTCATCCCAATGGCCCAAGAATTGATCCAACAGCCGATCGCCTTCGCGGGCGGATTTTTATCTGGCCTGCTTCGACTCAACCTTCACGAAGATCCCGTTAAAAGCTGGATCGACGAGCAAGCTGGTTCAACTTCCTACACTACTCCCCCAGCCGAACCCACCAACGGTAAAAGCACGGGGCCTCAGTCAATCTCGATCGACTAAGGAAAAGCAGTAATATCCTCCCAACGCCAAACTGATTACAGTTATGGCGTGGGCTTCCAAACTTCACAGTTTGGCTTTTCGCGTTTTTCCCTTACGGGATTTGCACACTTGGCTAGACTTAATTTCTCAGTGCCCGCTAGAAAGTCTGCACAGACACTTTCGATTCCCGTATAGCCTTTCTCAGATAGATAAAGTACAATAACAGCAGTGTGTAAAGTAGTTCCCAATATCTTGCTTAGAAAGTTGACCTTAGAAAGTTGACGGAATGCAAACT
Organism: Microcoleus sp. MON2_D5; assembly: GCF_036701905.1. Lineage (NCBI taxonomy): Bacteria > Bacillati > Cyanobacteriota > Cyanophyceae > Oscillatoriales > Microcoleaceae > Microcoleus > Microcoleus sp. MON2_D5. Next base: position 48,773 of record NZ_JAUBRM010000054.1, on the reverse strand, counting down.
CTATCGCCTTTCCTAATTATTAATAATTTGTTGTGTTAATAAAACTGAAAACATTTTTAAGTTTTGACTATAATTTTTTAGGCTTATGATAAATCGGGGTAAGGGGGCGACAAGTATATTAGTTTCGCCCTTTTTCTTGATTACTTTCTTTACTTATTTTGTCTGTTTCTATGACCATTCTCCCTCACTACCCAAGCATTTTCCCTTAGTTATGGTAGATTTCCGGAGCATAATAGCCTGAAATCTAATTGTATCATTTTACTTCTTAAATTAACTTATCTTATAACTTTAGTGAGCGTTGTATATACTGTTTGTATAAAATATTTTTACAGGTTTGTTCGTTTTATTTATCGGCCTTGAATCTTTTATTCAAGAGTTAAGAATGAAGTTATTCAAGATTGAATCATTTTTATTTTCAATCGGCTCTAAAATTATCAGTTGTTCGGTATTAATTTTGCACGAGCGCATAAATTAGCTCGCCGAGCAATATTTTTGGTTTTAGGAGCCTGTTTAAGTAATTTTTTTACAAAACTGAGAACTCCCCAAAAACAGTTAGGTATGAATTTTTGTGAGATTGCTTCCGTAATGATAAACATCGATAATTTCTTGTCTAAAATCAAGATAATCAGTTTTCATTGCTAGTAATGTATGATGTTTTCAATGCTTGGCAAACAAACGTGCTGTGAGTGGAGGGGGCGTCTCCTCCACTTATGGTGATGCTGTGACTCTTGAGCGAATTATAGTTCATTTATCTTATATTTTATATTTTACCGTTATAAATTAGTCAACAATATGATACCTCATCTGCCTCACAAAGGCTTTATCTCTGAACTCCAAACTTAATTATAATCTTACCACTTTTTATAATTGGCGTGGGCAGGCTTGGTTTGTGTAAAGCCAGGTTTTAAGCTGTAGACTAAAGGGGTTTATAAAAATGAATTCAGCATGATGCCAACCAAAAAGCTACCGTAACTGCGTCGTCACCCAAAATCGATAGCGACTTTCAGGATCGGGAGTTACCGATCAATTAATTACTAATTTTAAAATGTAAAATCTCAAAGGTAAAATCCTAATAGGTACTTGATCTACCGGAGAAAAGCTATAATATACCAGATATGTTGAGGATGGCAGCGAGGATAACTTTAGTAGAAGGAAGCAGAAATAGTATGTTGAGAAAAATGAATTTACAAACCAGACTGATCGGCGCCTTTCTGATTATGGGACTTTTAGTATTTTTAGTTGCCTGGGTAGGAGGGAACTCAACATCTAATCTCAGTCAACACATAGATACTATAGGTAAAAATAATTTACCGAGTATTGAAGCATTATGGAAAATTAACGAGGGACAAACCCAAATTGAGTCATCGGAGAGAGCGCTAATTAATCCGGCACTCAGTCAAACAGAAAGACAAGATGCCTTAAACAGAATGGACAAGGCTTGGCAGCAGATTCAAGATGGGTTTAAAGCATACGAAGCCACTCCACGTACCGCAGATGAAAACGCACTATATCAACAAATGCTTAAGTATTGGGAGAAGTGGAAGCAGGAAGATCAAGAACTCCTGCGAATTAATCAAGAATTTGAGAAAGTGGGAATTTTGGATCCTTTGGGCTTGCAGCTAAACCTAATTAATCAAGGTAAAAGTAATTCGCCAGAAATGGCAAGAGCCAAAACAGCTAGTAACCTTTTGAATAAACTTAGTCAGCAATCTAAGGTAATTCGGATTGAATTTATAAAAGCAGAAAAAGCAAATTTAGCCGTAGCTGCATCCAACAGAAAGCAAGCCGACGACGCTTATAAAACCGCAGAAGATGATATTAGAAATACTCAAGTAGCTGTATTATTGGCTATGACAGTTGGACCGCTAACAGCGATTAGTTTAGGAATAGCTTTAAGCATAGCGATCGCCAAACCTTTAGATAAAGCCCTGAAAGGTATTATTAATATGATTGTCAGTTCTTCTACCGAGATCGCTGCGACAATTGAGCAACAGGAACGTATTGCTGTACAACAAGCTGCTTCTGTTAATCAAACAACTACCACAATGGATGAATTGGGCGCATCATCGAGGCAATCAGCTATGCAAGCCGAGTCAGCCCTTGAGAATGCCAGTAATGTCTTAAACCTGGCAGCAGAAGGCAGTAAAGTAGTGCATAAAACCCAGCAGGGAATGTTGAGTTTGACGCAAAAAGTCGGAGCTATCGCCGAGCAAGTTTTACATTTGAGCCAGCAAACCAATCAGATTGCTAATATTACCAATTTAGTCAGCGATTTGGCTAATCAAACTAATATGCTGGCAATTAACGCTACAGTGGAAGCTGTACGCAGCGGAGAACAAGGAAAGGGGTTTGGGGTGGTGGCGAGGGAAATTCGCCGACTCGCAGATGAAAGCAAAAAATCGTCTGCTCAGATTAATGATTTAGTAAACGATATTAAGAATGCCATTAATAAGACAGTGATGGTAACAGATGAGGGCAAAAAAACTTTAGATAATAGCCTGAAATTGACTGAAGGTACGGCGGATAATTTTAGCAATGTTGCTAATGCTATTAACAGTGTTGTTGTCAGCAGTCAGCAAATTTATCTCAATACCAAACAGCAGGCTATCGCTATTGAGCAAGTGGTAGATGCGATGAATGTTCTGAATAAAGGAGCAACGGAAACAGCCAGCGGTATTACCCAAACTCGAATTGGCACTCAAACACTTAACAAAGCTGCTTTAAATCTCACATCCTTAGTTTAATTGAGAAAAGTAATATCCTAAACTGGGGATTAAAGAGATGGAGAGAAAATGTGTCCTATTCCTCATTTCCAATTTGCCATTCCAAATTTGGCCCAAGGATTGAAGGTGACATCTCCCCGTTTAGGAAAGGGCTGGGGAGAGGTGAAGTAGGTTTCCTCAAAGGCCTGTCTAGATGTGTATAGCAATTCTCAAGTGAATGAGGTACAGATTTAAATTGTAGATTAAAGAATGGAAGAATTGGGGAATTGGTAATTAACTGCCAAGTACCTCACGAAAGTTGAGAACCGCTATATCAACGCTCGCGATCCAAAGCAACCTAATATATTATACCTTGTTAGTCGCTTTGTTTCCGAAGATGGTTGGTGATTCGTCGCCCACCCATCAGTGATCTGATTAAAATCAAATATTGTTCAGGGGTAGGAGTCCTCGCCACCCCAAAACTCATATTCTCACTCATCCGCAGGGCGAGTGAGGATATGAGTTTTGATTAAGCTAACTATTGCAGCCAGTACCAAGGGTTGGTCAGTGCGGCAAACCCTTTTAGTCAAAGTCGATAGCCCAGTTGTATGGTAGATAGCACTTGACAGTTAAATTAACAGGTTATTATGTATAGCACAACAAGTTCAGTTCGATCGACATGACTATCTACATTGGAAATCTGTCTTACCGCGCCACCGAAGAAGACCTGACAGCAGTATTTGCAGAATACGGCACAGTCAAGCGAGTTGTCTTGCCTACCGACAGGGAAACCGGTCGGATGCGCGGTTTTGCATTTGTTGAGATGATGGAGGATGCCCAAGAAGACGCTGCAATTGCCGAATTAGACGGTGCAGAGTGGATGGGGCGCCCCTTGCGAGTGAACAAAGCTAAACCGAAAGAAGAGGGAAATCGAGGCGCAGGTATCAAGAGAAACGACGGATATTAGTCCGCGATGCGGCGGTTGACATCCTCTCGAAACCCACCTGATGCACCAGTACGCCACTAGCGCCGAATTGCAAGCAGCAGTTGATTTTGGGGATGCAATGTCAAATCCGCTGCACAAAAATATCGCTTCTTTATGGGCTGCACTTGATTCTTGACACTCCCCGACTATCAAGGTGCGAGGATTCTTAATTCAGCGACTAACCTTTAAGTGTTGCGTCCTTTCGGCAATATTCAGACCTTTTAACCGTAGAAAACTACCAATTAACGAGCCTGATTCGCAGCCACCCCAGCGGGTCTATCTCCAAAAGCGTACTAGGATATTTACCTAGAGTTTGGGTATGCCCTACCCTACTTAACAATCCTAAAAGAATAGTTTGTTTTAACTGGTTTAAGGTTTAATTCAACCTCTAGCTGTTTAAAGAGTTTTCGCTGCTCTGCGTCCCCCGGTTTATACCTAAAAGTGTGTCTTAACTGTTTCACGATGGTAAAGGAATTCAACCTTGACTTTTATAGTCAATCACAAATATAGGAACTTACTGGACTTTTTGAAAGAAGTTTTAAGAAATTAAAGCCGTCCTAGAAGGACAGGGTTTCAAACCCAAGTTTTTGATAACTTTTTGAGAAAGACAGAATTTATGCACGCTAGTCTAGAAACCCGATTTCTTCCGCGATACCTCGCTGCTAAAAGCAAAATTTATCAGGAGAAACCGGGTTGATGAGCGTTACTCTTAGAAAGAGTAAACTCGCCCTTTTTCATCAATATAAACTGATCGATCTTGCCGAGTGCTGGCGTCTGATCTGGTGATGCGAATCGTCACAAGGTTTGTCTGCGAGTCAACGTTATAGTCGTATTTCAAAGTTGTGCTTCCTCCTGTGGCATTAATCGGAATATTGGCAATGTCGCCGGTGCGATTGCTGATACGAACAATGATGTTTTTGCTGGTTCCGACGGGCAAGGATGACAAGTTGGCACCTGATTGACCGTATTCTAGGTTTAATCCAGTTTCATTTAACAGTCTGAGGGTTATGTTGCGAGTATTGTCAACCTGCGCTTGAGGTTGCCAGAATCCGGGTTTTTTGCCACCGTCAGTTGCAGGTTGAGATAATGCTGGGTGAGGATGCAGAAAGGCCAGGGCGGCAAGTATTGCTGCGGCTGCAATAATTTTTGATTTCACGGTTTGTACCTCCGGGTCAAGATTTGGTGATATTTCTATCCTAGCTTTAAAATCGGATGTTAGTGGAAGGAAGAAGGAAGTTCGGCAACGGATTATTTAACGGATGTAACGGATGTAACGGATGTAACGGATGTCAGGAAGAAGGAAGAAGGAAGAGGGAAAAAGGAAGAAGGAAGAAGGAAGAGGGAAGAAGGAAGAAGCAATAAAAGGAATCAAAGCAAGGGTTTGAGAAATTAAGAATTTCCTAACCGTCAGGGTGGTTGCTCTATCTACTCAGAAACCGGGTTTCTCTAGTTGTTAATATTCCTGGACGCACGGGTTGTCTAGAAATCCGATTTCTGAGCGGGTGGCTGCTTGCCAAAGCTATGATTTAGAGTAGAAACCGGATTTCTGGGGTCAAGTGAGTCTGGGAGTGATTAATTGTTAATTATCGATCGAGCGAGTTCTAGGAGTATGCGCTGTTCGGCGCGGACGATCGCCCTGGAAGTTTGTTCTGCAGCATCGACATTAACCGAAATAGACGAAATTCCCCACCGCACGAAGGATTCAACTGTCTCGGGATACAATGCGGGAGCGTCGCCGCAGATTGAGCAAGGAATGCCGGCGGCCCGGGCCTGTTTGATTAATTGTTCGATCGCCCTCATCACTGCTCGATCGCGCCCGTTGAAAGCACCTGCTACATGGTCGGAGTTGCGGTGAACTCCTAATAGCAATTGGGTTAAATCGTTAGTGCCGATCGAAATTCCTTGAACTCCGGCTTTTACGTAATCGGGCAATAAAAATAACACCGAAGGAACTTCCGCCATAATCCACATTTGAAACTCGGTTGAGCGGTTTTTCCAAACAGTTTCTAAGCGCTGGCGGCAGTATATAAACTCGTCAACCGAGCGCACGAAAGGCAAAATTAAATTAACATTGGTATGGCCTGACTCGCAGACTTTTTGAAGTACGCAGAGTTCCCAATCAAATAATTCCGGTTCAAAGGTATAACTGAAACTGCCGTGGGCGCCTGACTCCCGTAAATCGAGAGAGCGATAAAATATTGGCCGCGGCGAAACGGCAGCAGCAAATAAGCTGAGGCAATCCGCCATGCGATCGACAAATTCCGATTGGCGACCGTTTTGCAGCCAATCTTTGGGGTTTTGACAGTCCAAAGCTTCTAATGCCATTAATTCCGATCGCAGCAATCCTATGCCGTCTATTGGCAGATTTTTGAGGCGGTCAATCGAACTTGTTTGGCTGACATTAACTAGCAGTTGAGTGGCCGTTGGTGGGCCCCAAACATATTGAGTAGACTCAGATTGTCGAGATTTAGGTGCGGAATTGGACGATCGATCGGAGGTAGAAGATTGGTGCTTGGCTATTGACATTTTTGCTGCTGTACTGTATATATCTGCCTTTTTTGCTGTGTCCCGAAGTCGGCCGCTGTCTCCTGTCTCGATCGCATCGTGTTGGGCGAGGGCAAAAACTTCTCCGCTATCGCCGTCTACCAACACGGAATCGCCCGAGGCGATCGCCCGAGTGGCCCCTGCCACTCCCACAACGGCGGGAATCCCCAATTCTCTAGCTAAAATGGCGCCGTGGCAGGTCATGCCTCCTTGTTCCGCAATCACCCCAGCAGCAACCTTCAGCCAAGGCAGCCAATTCGGATCGATTGTCCGGGCTACCAAAATGCCTCCGGCTAAGAATTCCGCGTTTTCTGGGTGGGAATTAGTCATAACTTGGGCAATTGCTTCGGCTTTTCCTGATGCTGCTCCCACACCTCTGAGTATCGCAGGAGTTCTGGCTGGGGCGATCGAGTTTGGCTGCAGGAGGGCGATCGGATTTTCCTCTACCGGCGCGACTTTTTCCCCTTTGACAAGACGAACTTGAGTGAAATAAAACTGCGATTCGCCGCTGTTTGCTGTCTGGTTTAGCGTCCACTCCAAAATTAAATCCGAGTCAAATTCTGCGCTCACTTTTTTACTCAATTCCATGATTTCTCGCAGTTGCGCTTCCTCTAAAATGTATTCTGTTTGTGCTTCCTCTCCTAGGGCTAAAACTTGCACGCAACAGTCACCAAAATCATGAATTAGAAAGGGAGAATCGGGAATTGGGAAAGCAGAAAACTTGCCGATATGCAGTTTTTTTTTCGGTTCACCATCGCCGACTTTGAGATTGTAGGCTAATGTTTTGTAACCGATGCGCTGGAATTTAACGGCGGTTGTTTCCGGCTGCACTTGATAGTAATCGGGGATGGTTTCTCCCCTAGCGAGGGACAATCCCAAACCGCTGGTAGCTTGGATTTCCCACTGTGCGCCCGCCTTTGTTTTCACCTCGCCTGCGGCGATCGCTTCTTGAAGTGGCTGCACCAAAACTGCGGGATTGATTTGCTGTACCCGCAGGCCGCACCGCTGCCAGTAAAATAGACTTCGGGCTCTGAACATTTCTGCCCAAGCTCGTTTGAGTCCGGCCCCAATGGCTTCGGGTTCTGCCCGTACTGCCTGAGATTCCAGAATGCCGAATGTTTTCGGGTTCCAGGAAGTCAGGGAAGGGCGAAAAATTAAGGCTGTGGAGTTTAAGTTTGACTTTGAGTTGAGTTGAGAAACAGCAGACTCTAGGGTGGAGAGCAGTGAATCTGGCAGTTTGCCGGCGAGGATTTGGTGGCGGATGCTGCGGGCGATCGATTGCAGTTGTCTGGGTTCATCGACATTCAAGTGCAGGGAAGAGTTGGGCCAGTCAGCAAACAGCGGTTCTAGGCACTCGATCGACTCTAAAAACTGCCAAAATGTTTGAGCCGGCACGACAAAACCCGGTACAACGGGATGATTTTTCTGGAGCAAACAGCTCAAGTAAAATGCTTTTTCTCCCACTGCATCTCGGTCTGAAGGTTGAATTTTGTCTAACCAGTAGAGGTTTTTCACGCTGCGAGCCTGTCGGTGGAAACTGATTGAAGTTGAGAGTTTTTCCCATTAATCACTTACCACAATTTTAGGATGAACAAGCGACAATGGACGGGATTAGTCAAATCTTTTCTCAATCTATTTCTTAAGTCTAACTGTCCTCTTTGTCAGCGGCCGGCCGCCGGAGAGTTTTGTCCGTACTGTCACAAGCAACTTCAGCGATGTCAGTTAAGCGATCCAGGTCGATTTTGGCATTCAGAGCAGCGTGTTTTTGTGTGGGGTGAGTATGGCGGGGCTCTCAAACGGGCGATCGCAGCTTTGAAATATGACGGCAATCCGCAATTAGCCAAACCTCTAGGCGGCTGGCTGGCAGAAGCTTGGCTGAGTTTTCCGGAATTAGCTATAGACAATTTAACAGTTGTACCGATTCCCATGCACAAAGAAAAGGTCAAGGAGCGCGGTTTTAACCAAGCAGAACTGTTGGCTGAAAGTTTTTGCGAGCTGACTGGTTTGCCTTTGCAGCGGCACGGTTTGGAGCGGGTGAAAAATACTCAGGCTTTATTCGCTCTGACGCCACAGCAGCGGCAAGCGGAAATGAAAAATGCTTTAAGTTTGGGGAAAGATTTTCGTCGTCGCCTCCCGCGCGATCGAGTGCTGTTAGTTGATGATATTTACACTAGCGGTACTACGGTTAAGTCGGCAATTCAAATATTGAAACTGTCGGGAATTTCGGTTTATGGAACTGTGGCACTGGCAACTCCGAAGAAGAGCGATCGGTAAGTTATGACTGGCTTTAAGTTTAAAAAGGTTTATAGTGAGGACATGATATTAATCAGGATTTGCTAATAAGATTTTTTTGGAAAAACGAACCGCGAAGACGCGAAGGACGCAAAGAAAGAGAAGGGAGAAAGTTTAGGCGGAAAGCGGGAACTGGTTGCTGATGTTCCATCGGCTGCCGTTATGAAGCAGCAAGGTTAACGCGGAAGCGGTAAACTCAAAGTGGAGCGATCGCCCGGAGAATTCCAACCAAGCCGTTTGAAAATTCTGCTTAGTTAAATCGCGAAACGCTACTGTCATGTGCGGTACAAATGGGCGACTTTGAGAAACTCGATCGACTATTCCCAAAGTTGCCTCCATATAACTCATCAAATCTTTGTGAATCTCCAGCAATTCGGGCGATTTGACAACATCAGCGTAAATGACGCGGGGCGCGAAAGCAGCAAAACCGGATAGAGTAACGGGAATTGACAGCCGATTTGCCGAAAACTCCTTCAAACTTTGCTCTAATTTGGGAACATCCTCCGCTAACGAGTGAAAAGGAGGTTGCAGCGTGATGTGCGGCGGCGAATTCAAAGCACTGCGGCTGTTGTAGGAGGCCGCAAAATACAGTTGAATGTCAGTAATGTGCTGTTCAATATCGGGAGGCGGCACTAAGGCAATGAAAAATCGCTGTTTTGACTGGTGCATGGGATAACATCGCAGTTAAGAAAGGATGATGGAAAATGGAATATAGAGCATTTGCCCTAGACTCGATTGCCGATCGCCCATTCCCAATCTAAAATATAAAATCTAAAATCCCAAATAAAAATGCCTTGGTTTGTCAAAATTGAGCAAGGAATTGTCGAAAAGCCTGTCTTTGACCAATACGTGCCAGCTCACAGAGCTTATGTCCGAGAGTTGATTTCTAAAGGACACCGAGCGAAAACTGGCTACTGGGGGCGGCGGGGCGGCGGTATGTTGCTGTTTGAGGCTGGTTCGATGGATGAGGCGAAGGCGATCGTCGCTGAAGACCCGCTGGTGAAGAATGGTTGCGTTATTTATGAAATTTATCACTGGTGTGTGGTTGAAGAATAAATAACTGTGTTATACTCATTTATGAACTGGACCCACGCGATTCCAACGCCCAAATCTTGTCAGGACCGGAAGGTAGCAGCAACACGGGATGCTTGTAATAGGCGTGGTCTCCGGTTCACCCAGTTTTTTGAGGTGTAGCTCCTATGCCTGGTTTCGGAGATATTTTACAAAAAGCAGTTTACCTTGGTGTCGGGCTAGCTTCCTACGCTGGTGAAAAAGCTGGCAGCAAGTTAACTGAATTACGCACTGAAGCCCAAAAGCTGGCAGACGAATTAGTCAAGCGTGGCGAGATGTCAACGGAAGAAGCTCGCCGCTTTGTTGATGACATGGTACAACAGGCTCAGCAGCAGCAGCCCCCTGTAGCATCGGCTGGGAACGAAAAACCCGCTGAACCTCGGCGGATTGAAATTATTTCTGAGGAAGAAGATGTCTCGGCAAAAGATGCTAAAGAGACAGGCGGCGTAGACAAGCTCCGCGAACAGGTGCAGAATTTACAAGAGGAATTGCGGCGGCTGAAGCGGGATTAAACTCAAAAAAGCTCGCTCAGCAAAGCATGAAGGGAACTCAGGATAATACTCTTGAGTTCCCTTTTTGAATATCTCCCCTGTCTGATGTGGACGGATATCAGGCAATAGGTAATAGAATTGAAAGTAGGTGCGATCGCTTCGCATGAGGCTGGCTGCACTTGTCTGTAAAATATTTTGTAATAGCAAGCTGTCAAATTCATGGAAGATTGGTCTAAAGATTTTTTTGGAGTAATGGAAAATGCTGTTTCTGAAGTAGAGCATTTTTTCAGCGAAATGGGCGAAGAGTTTGTCGAAATGCTGGACGTTTTGGCAAAAATGTCGGAAGAGTTTACAGAACAAGTACAAAATAATCTGATTAACGACATTGACGGTTATTTCAACGAATTTGACGGTTTATTGAATGAATTTATCGAACCGATAATTGAAATTTGCCGCGACTTCGACCCGCAATTTGATGAGATAGATTTGTCGATGGTGACTTATGTAGACCCTTCCCCGACGCAGCAGCCGGCTTGTCGCGGTTGTCGCAACTATCACGGTCAAGTTTACGGGGGAAATTTGTTGGTTTGTGCGATGCACCCTACCGGTGTGGAATCGGAGAGTTGTGCGGATTGGGAAACAGACGGCGATGCAGATTTTTAATGGCGGAGTTGATTTCTTGAGGGGTTAATGGCTTATGGTAAGGTCAATTCACTCTCCGTCAAAGATTTCTCCGGAAGAGTTTCTGCTATTGCCAGAGACTAAGCCTGCTAGCGAGTATGTTGACGGTCAAATTTATCAAAAAGCTATGCCCCAAGGAAAACACAGCACGTTACAAATCAAATTTTCATCCGCTATTAATCAAGTTGGCAAACCGCCAAAGTTAGCTTTTGCTTTTCCTGAATTGCGCTGTACTTTTGGGGAAGGTGCTGTTGTTCCAGATTTAGCAGTATTTGAGTGGTCGCGCATTCCTCTGAATTCTCAGGAAGAAATTGAAAATAGGTTTGAAATTGCTCCGGATTGGATTATTGAGATTTTATCGCCGGATCAAAGTTCAACTCGCGTGATTAAGAAGATTCTGTTTTGCCTCAAAAATAAAACTAAATTGGGTTGGTTGATTGACCCGGAGGAAAAATTAGTTCTGGTTTTTAAACCGCAGCAACAACCAGAGGCGAAGGAGAATCAGGATATTTTACCTGTGATTGATGTGCTGTCGGATTTGCAAATGTCGGCGGCGGATTTGTTTGGGCTGTTAAGTTTCGATCGCGCGTGAGTTAAAGTTGAGTATAGGGAATTTTGCATCTAACGGCATTTAAAGGTGAATCGCTCAACGGCTAATAATTCGCAATTTGGGTTTCCCAAGATGCCGCCATCGCTGCAATTGCGGCAGTATCAGCGGGCGGCGGTTGCTAATTGGTTTGCGAATCAGGGGCGCGGTACGCTGAAAATGGCGACGGGTAGCGGCAAGACGATTACTGCGCTGGCGATCGCCACTGAATTATACAATAAAATTAACCTGCAAGTCCTGCTCGTAATTTGCCCTTACTGCCACCTGGTGAATCAGTGGGCGCGCGAATCAGAGAAATTTGGTTTAAAACCTATTTTGGCTTTTGATAGCGCCCGAAGTTGGCAAAATAAGCTGGCTGCGGGTTTGTATGAAGTGCGATCTGGCGATCGAGCATTTCTCACAATCATCACTACCAATGCTACCTTAATGGGAGATAGTTTGCGATCGCAACTGCGCTATTTCCCAGAAAAAACCCTGATTATTGGAGACGAAGTTCACAACTTAGGCGCGCCCCGTTTAGGAGAAAGTTTGCCGCGCAATATTGGACTGCGACTCGCCCTTTCCGCCACCCCAGAAAGGCATTTCGACGAACAAGGAACCGAAGCTATTTTAGATTATTTCGGCCCTGTTTTGCAGCCGGAACTCACCTTAGCAGACGCCATCCGCCAAAAAGCATTAGTACATTATTTATACTATCCAATTTTAGTAGAATTGACAGAAGCCGAAACCCGCAAGTATTCCCGCTTAACTCAAAAGATTGGCTGGGCGCTTTGGGGCGATGAAAAAGTAGAAGAAAACGATGCTTTAACGACTCTATTAATGCAGCGAGCCCGGTTAATTGGAGCGGCGGCTAATAAATTAACAGCGTTGCGAGAATTAATGATTCACCGTCTCGATACAGCCCACACTTTATTTTACTGCGGCGACGGTGCTATCGAAGGAAGTGCGCGCCGAAATAACAACCGCCAACTAACAGAAACCGCGAAGTTATTGGGTTCAGAATTAGGCTACCGAGTTAACACTTATACTGCGGCAACTCCTTTAGCAGAAAGAGAACGATTGCGCCAGCAATTTGAGAGTGGAGAATTGCAAGGTTTGGTAGCGATTCGGTGTTTGGATGAAGGGGTGGATATTCCTGCAATTCGCAATGCTGTAATTTTAGCAAGCAGCAGCAATCCGCGCCAGTTTATTCAGCGCCGGGGACGGATTTTGCGGCCGCATCCGGGGAAGGAAAGGGCAACTTTATTTGACATGATTGTTTTGCCTCCAGATTTGGGTCGGGAAACCTTAGAAGTCGAGCGCAATTTGCTGCGAAAAGAGTTGAAGCGGTTCTTGGAATTTGCCGATTTAGCCGACAATGCTGGGGAAGCTAGAGTGAAATTGCTGCAACTTCAGAAGCGTTACGGGCTATTAGACATTTGACATTTATTAAGGTTCGGTTTATGTTTGAGAATATAGAATTATTTGATAGCAGTTTGAGTTGCTAGTTTAGTTCGCGATCGCACGCAGAGTTCCGAAACCAGGTTTCTTTGTAGATTTCTCGTGACTGTTGACAAAACTCGTAGAAACCGGGTTTCTCGCCCATGAGCCTAGACCCTGTATATTTTAATATTTGCAAAAAAAATATGACTGAAAATCTGAATGAAAATCTGATTATGGCATTTAGATATGAAGATAGTGCGATCGCAGCCGTACCGACAAGCATTTTAGCAGAAAAGCGTTCTTCTTATCAAACTCATCAGGAATTCAGCGACGTACAACAACCAATTACTAGCGCGCCACCGGAAGTGCGACAAATTATTGAGCGGGTATTGGAAATTGAAAAAGATAAGTTGTACATGAGAGCTCCGCGCCACATTAACGATGACATTTTAAAAATCATTAAGGAAGCAATTGTATGAAGTTAATCTCAATTACTCTGTGCAACTTTCGTCAATTTTACGGCAAAAGCCCCGAAATTAAACTAGCTTGGGGTCGGCAAAATATTACAGTAATTCACGGTAATAACGGCGCTGGAAAAACGGCCTTGATGAATGCCTTTACGTGGGTACTTTACGGACAATTTAGCGCGGCTTTTGCGGCGGAAGAACAATTAGTAAACAAGCGCGCTCTGGCTGAGGCGGAAATTGGAAAAGCCGTAGGTTGTTGGGCGGAAATTGTTTTTGAACACGACAGCACGCGCTACCAAGCAAAACGCATTTGTCGCGCTTATAAAAGTGACAATACTGTAGAACATGGCAAGGCTGAATTGTTTCTGAATGTAGCAAAAGATAACGGTCTATGGCTGAAGCCGGATCAGCATCCCGATGATATTATCGGGCGGATTTTGCCGGAAAGTTTACATAAATATTTCTTTTTTGACGGGGAGCGAATCGAGCAAATTGTCCGCTATGACAAGAAGGCAGAAATTGCGGAAGCTACTAAGGAGTTGCTGGGGGTGGAAGTGTTGAATAGATCGATCCGGCATTTACTAGAAGCAAAAAAATCTCTTGAGACAGATTTAAATATAATTGGGAATGCTGAAACGAAGAAACTTTTAAAAGACAAGCAAAAACTTGAGCAAGAAGCTGAGCAACTTTCGAGCAGACAAGTAGAAATAGAGCGGGAATTGGCGAACCAAGGGGAGTTAAAAAAAGCAGTTAATGGTAATTTGTTGGAACTTAGCGGTGCTGCGGATTTACAAAACTTGCGAGACGAATTGGAAATGCAGAAAAGTTTATTGAAGCAACAAATTGTACAGGCTACAGATGCTCTAAAACGAGCAATTTCTGTGCGCGGTTACGCGGTATTTCTGTCAGAGGCGGCGGCGGAATTTGAAGTAATAGTAGGAAGTTTGCGAGAAAAAGGCGAGTTGCTTTCGGGGATTCAGCGGCCGTTTTTGGAAGAGTTATTAGCGCAGCAGCGGTGTATCTGCGGTGCGGAATTAGTGGAGGGTTCTGAATCTCGCCAACAGGTTAGCGGTTGGATGGATAAGGCGGGTGTTGGGGATGTGGAAGAAACAACTATTCGGATTAGCGATCGGGTAAATGAAATTGATAGGCAAGTGGCTGATTTTTGGGAGGAAATTGACCGACAGCAAGGCAATATCAGCCGCGACAGAACCGAACTTTCTCGGGTGGAAACGCAGTTAGACGATATTCACAACAAGCTGCGAAATTTTCCTGACGGCGATGTCAGCCGCTTGCAAAAGCGCTTGGATGAAATTGAGGCAAAAATTGGCGATTTGCACCGGGAAACAGGCTCTAACCAGCAGCAGATTGAGAGTTTGAAGGCGTCGATCGCCAATCTGGACAAGCAAATCGACAAGCAGCAAGTGAATGAGCAAAGGCAAGTATTAGCCCAGCGCCGGATTGCTGCGACTCAGGATGCGATCGATCGCCTAACTGAAGTGCGAGCGCGCTTAGAAAAACAGTTTTGTTCTCAGTTGGAAAAGCGGGTGCAAGATATTTTCAGTCAAATTTCTTTTACTCCTTACATCCCCAAGTTGAGCGATAAATACGAACTGACGCTAGTAGAAAACACGTCGGGACAAGAATCTTTGGTTGCCGCTTCTACGGGAGAAAATCAAATCCTCAGTTTATCGTTTATCGGCGGAATTATTGAGGGTGTCCGTGAGTGGAGTCAAAAGAATACTTTGATGGGCCCGGATAGCAGTACGTTTCCAATTGTGATGGATTCTCCCTTTGGTAGTTTGGACGAGATTTATCGCAAACAAATCGCGAATAAGCTGCCGAAATTGGCGAATCAATTGGTAGTTTTGGTAACAAAAACTCAGTGGCGCGGAGAAGTTGCTCAAGAGATGGAAAGCTGCACCGGCAGGGAATACGTGCTGGTGTACAATTCTCCGAAAGCTGATTGCGAAGAAGATGCGATCGAACTCGGCGGGACGCGCTATCCTTTAGTTAGGCGCAGTCCGAATGAATTTGAATATACGGAAATTGTAGAGGTGGATTATGACTTCTAATTCGGCAATTACGCAGGTTTTGGAAACGGATATTTGGGTGAAGGCGACGTGGGAAGAGTTTCTAAATTTTGCTGAGGATTCAGCATGGGAAAAGGGCAAGTTTTATTACTATCAAGAACACATGAGGCTAGAAATGTCACCAGTAGGGCCATTGCACGCGCGTCATAATTCAATCATCCCGTATGTAGTTATTCTGTTTGCTACATTGAGAAATATCCGAGTAGTTCAATTTGCTAATGCCAGTTTTAGGAAAGCAGGTATTCGCGAGTTTCAACCTGATTTAGCTTACTACATCGGTTCAGATTTGAGAGTTCCTCCTAATGACAGCAATTCACCTGTTGATTTGGATGAATACGATCCGCCTAATTTGGTAATAGAAATTGGTGCATCTTCTTTTAACGATGATTTAGGCAGTAAGCGGTTGCTTTACGAAAATGCAGGAATTAGTGAATATTGGGTTGAACGTGCAAACACGCGGGAGGTTTTTGCGTTTGCGATTAATGGCGGAGGTAGCGGGAGAATTCAAGAGTCGCGGGTTTTACCGGGGCTGGAAATCCGGTTAGTTGAGGAAGCTTTGAATCGGAGTCAAACAGAAGATGATGGGGCAATTAATCGCTGGTTGATTCAAACTTTTAGTCAAGGTTGAAGGGAGTTTAACGTGGAAAAAGAGTATCATAAGTTGGTGCGCGATCGCATTCCTGAAATTATTCGCCAAAGTGGGAATGAATGCGAGGTTGTAATTTTGTCGGATGCAGAATACCGTCAAGCTTTGCGGCAGAAATTGATTGAAGAAGCGGGGGAAGCGGCGGAGGCTGATGAGGAAGATTTGGTGGCGGAATTGGCGGATTTGTATGAGGTGATAGATGCCGTGATGGCGAGTTTTGGCATTTCGGGCGATCGACTTTTGGCGGAACAAATGAAGCGGCGGGAAGCAAGAGGAGGTTTTGCCCAAAAAATTATGTTGTTGCGGACATTCTGAAAATTATCTGCGTTAATCTGTGTTTATCTGGCTCTAATCTGCGGTTACTCTCTCAATCAAATTACTCAGTTAAAAATTACATATTAATCCCAATGGCTGCTAACAAAATTAGAATTGCTAAAGATAAAGCGGAGTTAGTCAAATCATTAACTTTATCGGATAACAACTCCGCGCCTTTCCAGACTTACGCCGATGTCATCGCTTTCGCCGCATCCTTGGGAAATCAGCGGAAAAAACGATCGCCTTTGGGGGAAATTTCTAAACGAGAACCGGGT
Organism: Microcoleus sp. MON2_D5; assembly: GCF_036701905.1. Taxonomy (NCBI): domain Bacteria; kingdom Bacillati; phylum Cyanobacteriota; class Cyanophyceae; order Oscillatoriales; family Microcoleaceae; genus Microcoleus; species Microcoleus sp. MON2_D5. The sequence goes on along the minus strand of NZ_JAUBRM010000054.1, from coordinate 32,182 downwards.
GCGATCGATGTTGATATTTTTGTCTCCAGGGGTTACGATATGGCGATTAAGTTAATTGCGATCGCCGAAACCAAAAATCCTCAAATTCTCTCCCATCTCGACGAAAAATTGGAAGCAGAACGCTTGCAAATTTTTGAAGAATATGCTAATGGTGGACTGGAAATTTTGCGCGAAGAGTTGCGGGGCGCGGCGGATTATACCGATCGCCTTTTGTTGGTTTTGATTTCTGAAAGAGACCACCAACATCGGTCAAATGAAGAATTCGATTTAAGCAAGTTCTTATTTTAATAGGTTCCCAATGAAGCACATACCAAAAGATATAATCCAGAGAGGCTTAAAGCAAGCTGCAAAATTTCTCGCTTACAGTTACTCAGCATTTATTATCTGCTATTTCATTCTCAAATTAATTTTTTGGGATCGACTGTGGATTATTGCCTTAATTAGCACTTTTAGCCCCTTAATTTTATTCCAAATTTTCTTGCTTCCGATCATCGGAGTGTCAATTATCAAAAAAAGATGGTTCACTATTATTTCTGCGATCGCCTGCATTATCCTAATAAGTTGGCTGCACATTAAATACTTTAGCCCCAAACCAATAAATATCACAAATTCGCAGCATAGCATCAAAGTTTTATCTCATAACCTCAGTTGGCATAAAACTCAGTCACCTACTTTACTAAAACTGATTAACCAGCAAAAACCAGATATTATATTTTTACAAGAAATCGTTCCGGAAAATACCAAAAGAGTTTTTACCTGGTTAAAAGCAGACTACCCCTATCAAATTGGCATTCACCCTGTAGGAATTCTCAGTAAATACCCAATTGTATCCAGCGAAATACTGCACTTAGCCGACCATCCAGAAACGCAGCAGCGGGCAATTATTAAATTTAACGAACAAGAAGTAGTTATTTATAACATGCAAGCTACCGGGCCGTGGTTGAAACTATCTAAAAAAGGGCGTTTTCTCAAAATTCCCGTTTACAAATATGACAAACGTTCGCCTGAAATTCAAGACTTAGTGCAGCGAGTTGAGCGAGAAACTCTGCCAGTAATTGTCGCGGGCGATTTTAATATGACAGACGAAACTCAAGACTATGACAGGGTGCAGAAAGTTCTGCAAGATTCTTTCCGAAAATCGGGATGGGGGTTTGGTTTTACCTGGCCTCACGGTTGGGAACTTAAATTCTTGGTAAAAAGGTCGAATTGGAGATTAAATTATCCGGTTTTCCGGATTGATTATATTTGGTATTCCAAGCATTGGGGTGCTAAATCTAGTTCCGTTTTGGAGGCCACGGAGTCCGATCATTTGCCTGTAGGAGCTGAACTTATTTTGTTAAAGGAAGCCAGATTGTGAGAATTGGTCTATACTATTAAAAGCCAGAGGCAAACCCCATGCAAATTACTCTCACCATCCCCGATCACTTAGAACAGCAGCTTCTTCAGAAAGCTAGCCAACTCAACTTGCCGATCGAAACCCTGATTTTGCAATCCCTGGGTCAACTATTTCAAGAAGACGAAGAAGATATATCTAAAGAAGAGATCCTCAACAGCCTCCGGATTGCGCTTCAGGAAGTAGAAGACGGCAAAGTTCACCCGATCGCAGAACTTTGGGATGGTATTGATGTCTGAACCACCCAGCATCCAGGTTCTGTTTGCAGATCAATTCAAGCGCCAACTCCGAACCCTCGCCAAACGCTATCGCCAAATTCAAACCGACTTGCAACCTCTCCTACAGCAGTTGCAAGCAGGCGAATGTCCAGGCGATCGCATTTCCGGTACGGGCTACACCGTATTCAAAGTAAGAGCCAAAAACAGCGACATCAGTAAAGGAAAAAGTGGAGGCTATCGCATTATTTATCAAGTCACATCAACCACTTGTTTCATCTTGCTCATCATCTATGCCAAATCTGACCAAGAAACGGTCGCCGTTGAAGAAATCAATGACATTATCGATAGCTTCCGCAATCAGCAACAATCATAATCAAGAAATAACGTTAACTAGGATCAAAATTTAGGGATCGCGCTTTAAAATTTTCGTAGATTTCAATCCCTGACTGGTGCAGCTATCAGCATAGAAACTTAGCTCAGCACTGGCGGCAATCCTACCTCTTGCGGCTGCACAAACCTGCCATTAAAACTAACAGCTTTATCCTCAAAAGTCCTCGCTTCCGCCACCGCTTGCCGCAAATGAGCTCGCTCCATATCGTCCTGAATTCCCCCCACCAAATATACAATTAACTTCGTCGCTAAATCTTTTCCAGAAACTAGCACTCGCTTTTTGTTCGGATCGTACAAAATCCCGTACCACGCAGACTCAGGATTGTCCATGTGGCTAAATCCTTCATCGACATCGTACCTGCGGAGTTTGTCGAAAATAGATTTCAGAGAAAGTTTCTTTCTAAAGACTAGAATTCCCAAAGCATTAGCTAAAGCAATTTGACCGACTGGACGGAACAAAATATTTCCCTCGCCCCCTGGCTTTTCAAAACTAAATCGGCGCAATTCAGCCGTTTCTTCGCCGCTTTCTATTCTTTGATAGCTGGGTAAAGTTGCTAAATGATCGAACAATTTTTTAAACTCTTCAATTCCCTCTTTCAGTTCTTCATCTTCGGGACGCATGGGAATTAAACCTTTTCGTTCCGGCTTCCAATGAGGGAATTTGTATTCTAAATACCGTTCGGACATATCTTGCAGCGCTTGCAATGTGGTTAACACAGTTGATTTTGCTGCGACTGTGGCGCTGTCCCAATTGACGCGGGGGTTTCTGTCATCTTGTTCTTTTAATAAGGGATGGGTGACGGCAATTTTTCGGGCCGCGATCGCAAATCCGTTGTCCTCGTTCAATAATGCTAGCTGGCCCTGACTCAGCGTTACCGCCATTAGGTTAACGTGCACAAAGATCGATCGCACGCGCCGTTGTGCTTGCTGTCGCGTTTCCCCCGCTACCGCCGCCGGGATAAACTCAATCCCGATTTTTTCGTGAGCTAATTTATACACTGTTTCGGGGTCGATTTGATACTCTTCTGCTAAATCTTCCAGAGTAATTGCAGCGCCGACAGGTTTTTTATTTTTGTTGTATCTTTGCAGGATTCCGGTTTTAATTAAACTCATTAAACCTTGAACTCCCATCAGCCGATGCTGGCCGTCTAAGGCAAAAATCGAGAGTTCTTTAGAAACATTCAAAAGCCCTAAGTTCTCATTTTTATCAAAGGATGTAAATTCCGTCGCTGATTTCGTTGCTACGCCATTTTTATCCCATTCCTCGGCTAGAGGATTGTCTACCCACGGGGGACTGACGACTACTAAAACTGCGGGGAATTTGTGCGATTTTCGGGCTGCTAAATATTGAGTTAGGGCGGCTTGGCGCGACCAATCTAAGGGACGCTGGATAATTTCGTCAATGGTTTCGTCGTCGCGGACGATGTTGTTGGTTTGGAGGTCGAATTTTTGGCGGAAAAGCGGCATCTGGGAGGCGAAACGGACGCGAGAGTCTAACCATTCTAGGGTGACTGAACCGATGTATGCTTCGCTATTTCCCATCTGGGTTTTTTGTACGAAAATGCGATCGTCCTTTCCTAAATAATTATCTAATAAAAGTGCGATTTCCTGGCGATCGCTATTTTCTTTTTCTAAAATTTTTATAGCGAGGTCATCCGCTGGGTTGGTATTCATCGGCGGTTTTTATATAATTAGGCTATTTTTTCAAAAAATATCATATATTAAAGTTTATGTCAACACTTGTTTTTAAAAAAACATTGTGAAATACTTAAGTTATGCCCTACTCGCCCACCTTATTACCATAAAATTTGCAAAAAATCAATAGCTATTAATGCTTAATTCCCATGCCCAATGCTCAATGCCCCATTCCCAATGCCCCATTCTAAAATATGTCTACTCCTTCCTTTGAATACATTTTGCCGGTGATCCGGGGAATTCAAGCGGGCCGCGAATATTACGTGTCGATGTGTCCGGTGCGTTTTTTGCCGAAATTGTTTCCCTTTGAATCTGAAGATTTGCCACCGTCTATGCGGGCGAAACGCGCGCTTAACAAAGCTAGGATTCCCGAAATTGCTGATTATTTGGTCAAGAATCCTACAAATTATACTTGTGGGGCAATTGCTGCTTCGATTGATGCGGATATTACTTTTGAAGCAGTGGGAAATGAGGCCGAAGAACGGAAAATTGGTCGCTTGCGGGTGCCGATGGATGCTAAGTTTACTATTAATGACGGACAGCATCGCCGGGCGGCTTTTGAGATGGCTTTGAGGGAAAATCCGCAGTTGGGATATGAGACGGTGGCGCTGATTTTGTTTCTCGATATTGGGTTGGAAAAATCGCAGCAGATGTTTGCTAATTTGAACAGTTTTCAAGTTCCTTTGGAGGCGTCGCTAAGTGTACTTTACAACCACCGGGACGATCGCGCTTTTGTGGTGAAGGCTGTTGTTAAGCAGGTTGAGGTTTTCCGGTGTTTGACTGAGATGGAGAGGGGGAGTTTGAACGGGCGATCGCACAAATTGTTTACGCTGAGTGCGATCGATCGTGCTATCATGGCTTTGCTGTCTAATATTCACCGCAGCGAACAGGCAAAACCCTCTGGTTCTCGCACCAAAAAAGAACAGAAAGAGGAAGAACTTGCTCAAAAAATACAACTGGCGGTTAGTTATTGGAATGCGGTTTGCAGTTTTATTCCAGATTGGCAATTAGTTCTGCACAAGCAAGTTGCGGCGGGGGAAATGCGCCGGGATTGCGTACACTGTCACAGTGTTGTGCTTGAGAGTTTGGGGGAAGTTGGGGCCGCTTTGCTGTCGGTTTTTCCTGAGAGTTGGGAGGAACGTTTGAGCCTTTTGCAGCAGGTTGATTGGTCGATTTCTAATCCTGATTGGGAGGGTGGGATTTTGTTGAAAGGGGGGATTTCTAAGTCGAGGGCGAGTGTTAGTTGGATGACTGATTATTTGAAGGTGATGTTGGGTTTGGAAACCGCAGATGCACGCAGATGAGGGGTGATAAGATTGCTTAAGTCCATCCTAGATGGGCTTTTACTTTGCTTACTGCTGCTTTTACACTACTAGCATTTGATGAAATTTTGTAGGATTTATTATTGGTTGGGGTGGAGTTATACAAAACTACATTTCCCTCCCAAAGATGGCTTTTTCTAGACCAATCCAATTGAGCTAGTTGCAACACTCTTTCTGTTTCAAAATCTTGGCTGCTATCTCTGTCATAAGTACAGTATAGCAACCGACCTAAAATTTCTAGTCCTACGCTTCTACCCAAGATACAGTAATCTTTAAATTTATCAACATCTTCACTTCTCAATTCTTCAACGCTTGTTTCAGAAATATGTCTCGTCTGACTACATTCGGAGAAAAAATTATTAAGACACCTACCCAAAGTCTCTGATGCTTCCGCAACGTCATAATTTTTAAGTTCATCACTTGGATCGTCAGTAAACGCACAACTTACGGCTCTTGCTATGTAATTAGTTGTATATATCAAATTCCTTTTACTGTCGGGAGTCGATTTAATTTTATCGGTCTTTTTATAAAACATTGCTACTTTTTCAAGTAAGCTTTTGGTAATTCCCACTCGACCTTCAAACTCACCGAATGACAAAAGTAATGATTTATCCAGTTGTCTTGTCTGCGCCATATCTCGAAAATCCGTCTGACACTGGTTAAAGTCTTCCTCTAAAACCAGCGTAATCGGGAAATCATTATCACCTATTAACTCGCCGTCAGCAGCACTTTCAATTAACTCGTGAATAGCGCGCTTGCGATGCTGTCCATCAGTAATATCTAACTTAACGCCACGAGGAATAACTACTAGACAAATCCCCCGACCTAATTCTATAATTTCAATTTTTTTAGGAGCGACATTGGCTGTCAGTGTCCCCAAAATCCAGGGTTGATCATTTCTGGCGCGTTTAAGAATATATTGTTTTATTTCCTCAGCATGACCCTTTACCTCTGGACGATTTTTACCCGAATCAGGATCATTCCCAGTTGAGGGTTTTGCTTGGAGGAGGGTAGGCAAGTCCTCAGCCGGGATATTGATTTGCACCATCTTCCGCTTCCCCTGCTGGAAAATTAGCCCTGGATAGCACTTCTTACGGTGGTACTTGGCAAAGTAAGGCTCTAGTAATCCATCACTTCCCGGATCGGGATTGGACTGAGGAGGGTTATTGTCAGACATATAATTTTATCAAACATTTGTAAAATAATTATACCTCACAAACCATAGAGGTGTAAACCCATCACGGATAGTATTTTGCCAAGAGGCAAACAAGAAATCAAAAAAAAAATATTGTAAAGCATTGGAGAGTATTATATTGTATCATATAGTTTTAATAGTGACAATCAAACAGTTCAACCATGATACAAACTCAACAGATATCATTATTCCCAAGTCGCACCGTTACCGAATTAATAGAAGATATAGAATTGCTAACTGAGGAAATCCAAGAGTTATATTGTCTTGACGAAATTCCTTGGGTGATTGGATATAGCGGGGGAAAAGATTCAACGGCAGTATTACAGCTAATTTGGAATGCGATTGCTAAGATTCCCCAGGAAAAACGTATAAAGAAAATTGATGTCATCACAACAGACACTCTAGTAGAAAACCCCATCGTATCGGCCTGGGTTCGTAAGTCTATTAAGCAAATGAATCGGGCAGCCGCAGAACAAGAAATGCCCATAAACACTCATGTGTTACAACCAGAGTGGACAGATACTTTTTGGGTAGGTTTGATTGGCAAAGGATACCCAGCACCCAGAGGTAAGTTTCGCTGGTGTACTGATCGCTTAAAAATTTCTCCATCTAACCGTTTTATTCGTAATATTATCCGAACTAGCGGGGAAACAATACTTGTATTAGGGACTCGTAAAGCTGAAAGCACAAAGCGCGCTCATAGGATGAAAAAAATGGAAGCCCGACGGGTGCGGGAGCGCCTAAGCCCCAATATGAACTTACCGAACTCTCTGGTTTATAGCCCTATTGAAGACTGGCGTGATGATGAAGTTTGGCTTTATCTGATGCAGTGGGACAATCCTTGGGGATACAGCAACAAAGATTTGTTCGCTATGTACCGGGGTGCGAGTGCTGATAATGAATGTCCCCTAGTTGTCGATACTTCTACGCCTAGCTGTGGTAGTTCTCGTTTTGGGTGCTGGGTGTGTACAATGGTTAGTCAGGATAAATCGCTAACAGCGATGATTCAAAATGATGAAGAAAAAGAGTGGTTGCAACCTCTACTAGATTTCCGTGTGGAATTGGATGTTGAAGATAGTCGCGATCGACGTGACTTTAGGCGACGTAATGGCAATGTTCAACTCTATGAACGCAATTTAGAGGGTGAAAAATCTATTGAGCCTATTCCAGGCCCCTATAGTAAAGAAGCGCGTGATGATTTACTGAGGCGACTTCTTTCTGTTCAAACCGAAATTCGTTCTAAAGCACCAGAAGAAATGCGAGATATCACCTTAATTTCCCCGGAAGAGCTGAGCGAAATCCGGCGTATTTGGCTAGAAGAAAGACACGAATTCGACGACAGTTTGCCCCGGATTTATGAAGAAGTTACGGGCGAACCTTTTGAAGATTCCCGTCCCGCCGCTGAAAGAAAACTCCTCGGTAGCGACGAATGGGCTGTGATCGAAGAGATTTGCAGCGAGGACAAAATGCACCTCGAATTGATGGCAAAACTCCTTGATACAGAACGCCAATACTACACCAAATCCCGCCGTACAGGCATTTACGGTGATTTGGACAAATGCTTTGAAACCAGTTCGCGATCGGAAAAAGAAGCGATAGGCAACGCCCACTATCAACGCAACTTAAAAACAGCCGTGGAAGCTGTTAAAGCAAATCCGACGGAAAACATTCAGCAATTCAAAGATGCGATCGCCCAAACCAACAGTTCCGCCAAAAACGATACCGTTGATATTGCCAAACTTAAAGAAGAACTCGAAAGCAATAGCAATCAAAGCAGACAGCTATCTTGGGCGGATATTAAATTTTCACCGCCCAATTCAGGAGAGGAAAAACCTAGCGATTAGCACGCGCTAGCCTGCGGTTAAACCCAAACTTGTTGACAGCCACCCCGCCGAGCGATCGGATACAATAGGCTGTCAACTAACCTCATTATTACCCAACCCTCATCGTTTAAATTACAAAATTTTTACGACCATGATTAATCCTAATATTCCCCATCAGGATATTACATACAGCATCATCGGCTGTGCAATGAGAGTACACCGGAGGACGCAAAAAGGTTTAAGAGAAAAACATTACCAAAGAGCCTTTGATGCAGAAATGATAGAAGCCGGTTTAACAACAGAAATGGAGTATCCCAGACAAATTTACGACGGTGAAGTTTGGATGGGAATCCTCTATCTAGACCATTGGGTGAATGAAGGTATTGTAGTAGAGGATAAAGCCGTAAATTTTCCAATGACCGATAAAGATAAAGCTCAAATAATAGCTTACGTAGCAGCTACAGGAGCGCAAGTAGGTTTATTTATAAACTTTGGACGGAGCAAATTAGAATATCACCGCATCCTCCCACCAAAATCTGTACAAGGTTGGCAGAAACACATTCAACCATACTTGTGGACGCCGAAAACAAGTGGCAGGGGTTGGACAAGAGGAAGTTCAGGAACCTATGAAGAAACAGATGCGGAACTCCCCTTACCTCCCAGCATTAGACCCCAGAACCAGGAGGAAGATGCAACCGATGTGATTGATTGGTAGCAAGGGGGGGGACGGTTAGCAACGGATTTTGTAACGGATGTAACGGATGATTAGTGGGTGATTGCCAAATCCGCTGCTAATCGCCCCCCACCAACCACCCATCCGTTAAATCCGCTGCTAACCGCCCCCCCACCAACCACCCATCCGTTAAATCCGTTGCTAATCGCCCCCCACCAACCACCCATCCGTTAAATCCGTTGCTAATCGCCCCCCACCAACCACCCATCCGTTAAATCCGCTACAAAATCCGTTGCTAACCGCCCCCCCCACCAACCAACAACATCTACATCTACAATGCAATTCCTCGAACTCGTTCTCAAAAACTTCGGCCCCTATGCAGGCACCCAAACCATCAATCTCCGCCCCGAAAAAGACGGAAATCCCTGCCCAGTCATTTTATTTGGCGGCATGAATGGCGGCGGCAAAACCACCCTCATGGACGCCATTCGCCTCGCCCTCTACGGTGGCCGCGCCCAATGTTCCACCAGAGGCAATTTAAGCTACAGCGACTTTCTCAATCAATGCGTCAACCGCCATACTCCCCCATTAGAAGATACCCGCGTCGAACTAACATTTGAACAAGTCCAAGATGACAAACTAGCTCAATTCAAAATAGTTAGATACTGGAAAAAACCCGATGTCAAAGACAACTTAAGCATTCTCATATACAGCGAAATTGTCAGCGATTGGTGGTCTGACAAAGCAATTACCAACACTTGGGACGAATACATCGAAACCCTTTTGCCCGTCGGAATATCCAACCTATTTTTGTTTGACGGCGAACAAGTAAAAGAACTGGCTGAACTCGAAACACCGCCAGAGTTTGTCGTCGGGGCGATTAAATCTCTTTTAGGTTTAGAATTAGCAGAACGCCTCGCCGTCGATTTAGAAATCTTAGCCGGCCGCAAGCGGAAAGAAATTGCTGGCAAAAAAGACTTGGCTGCTTTAGAGAAAATCGAACAAACTTTTAAGAAAATTAGTGAGGAAATAGACTCAGCTAAGCAAGAACAAGCCAGCTTTAAAAACGAGTTAGATAAAGCTCAAAAAAATCAGCAACAAGCATCCGAAAAATTTATTTATGAAGGCGGCAAAATTGCAGCCGATCGCAGTCAGCTAGACAGACAGCTAAACGACTACAGAAATCAGGCAGAAAAAAACCGTCAAGCCATGATGGAATTGGCATCAAATACGCTACCACTAGCCCTAATTTCGCCCTTGCTAACCGAAGCAAAAATTCAAGCAGAAACAGAAGCCAGCCAGCAGCAAGCAAAGATTGCCCAAAATGTTATCAAACAAAGAAGCGATCGCCTTCTCAACTACATCGCGGAAATCTCGTTAAATCCCCAACAGCTAGATAAAATTCAAGACTTCATCCGCCAAGAAAACCAAGAACTCGAACAGCAAGCCGGAACAGACGTTCCGCCCTGGATGAACGCCGACAACAACAGCATCCAGCAACTAGAAAACCTTCTTAGCTACCAAATCAAAGCCCAGCAAATTCTAGCCCGCGACCAAATAGAAGAAATCAAAAGCATCGAAGCAGAAATCGACTTTACAGACAGACAACTCGCAGCCGCAGCTTCCCCCGAAGCCTACGAAAAACTAGAAGAAGAAGTCAGGAAAGCCCAAAAAGCAGTCGCTATCGCATCCGCCGCCTGCGAATCAGCCAACCGCCGCGTCGCTGAATTAGAGAGAGAATTAGCCAAAAACCAAAAAGAACTAGAAAGCTACAGCAGCGAATACATTACCATCAGAAACAGCCAACACGTCATCGCCTCCATCGCCAAAGCCCAAGCCACCCTGAAACTCTTTAAAGAAAAACTCACCCTCAAAAAACTCAACAAACTCGAAATAGAAATTACCGACTGTTTCCGCTACCTGTTGCACAAAACCGACCTCGTGCACAGAGTTGCGATCGACACTCAAACATTTAGCCTCTCCATTTACGATCCAGAAGGCAAACCGGTACCGAAACACCGACTTTCAGCCGGGGAAAAACAATTGCTGGCGATCGCCTTTTTGTGGGGATTGGCGAGAGTATCCGGGAGACAATTGCCAGTGGCGATCGACACTCCCTTGGGCCGCCTCGACTCCTCCCACAGAAACAACCTAGTCGAACGCTATTTCCCCTCGGCCAGCCACCAAGTCATCCTGCTTTCTACCGACACCGAAATTAGAAAAGTAGAATACGAAAAACTCCAAGAATTAGAGGCTATCGCCCACAGCTACCTCCTCAAATACGACTCCGCCAAACACCAAACCACCGTCGAAAAAGGTTACTTCTGGGAATAAAAATTCGCCCTAAAAAATAGCCGCAACCCCCTTGACTTTGCTGGGGAGTTGCGGTAGTATATATAGCATAATGGGATGGTTGCGAAAATTTTATTTTTGCCACCATCCCATTATTAAGGATAAATCCTACTACAATCAAAATACCAAAAAAAACCGATTTAATCAAGTCGCGCCGTGTAAAAAAATGTTAATTATTTCTCGTTATCTAGAGGCTTTGCTTCCCCAATATTAACACTTTTTACAATATACCAAACAATCTCAAACTCATGGAACCACCAGTCGATCGCATCCGCCTCTCCCAAACAGGCAAAGACCAACTATCAAAACTGAAACGATCGACCAAAATCGATCAGTGGAATATTCTATGCAGGTGGGGATTTTGCCGATCGCTCGCCGAACCCAGCATCCCATCCCCAGTACCAATTCCCAGCGACAGCAACGTCGAATTAAGCTGGGATGTCTTCGGCGGCGACATGGCCGATATCTTGATAATGGCCCTCAAGCAGCGCTGTCACCAAGATAATTTAGGCACAGAAAAAGAAACTCTAGCCAAACAATTTCGCCTGCACTTGCACCGAGGGATTGGTTATTTAGCCGGCGATCCGAATATTAAGAAAATCGAAGACTTGGTGGCGATCGCCCTATCGCCAGAGAAATTAAGAAACTAAACGAACCGCGAAGACGCAAAGGACGCGAAGGAAGAAGGGAAGAGAAGGGATGAGTTCACAATTTACTTCAGTAAAAGTGGGAAAAAATGACCTACTGGCCCTTGACCTTCCCCAATATCCAAAGCATATTTGAGAGCAGTAGTAACATAATCTTTAGCCAATGTCACCGCTGTAAACAAATCTTTCCCTAATGCTAAATTAGCGGCGATCGCAGCACTCAAAGTACAACCAGTCCCGTGAGTATTCCCAGTATCAACATTTTCAGTCTTCAACACATCCAACCGCGTACCGTCAAACCAAACATCAATTCCCCGCAAATCTCCCGCCATCCCGCCGCCCTTCACCAAAACAGCTTTCGCGCCCAAACGGTAAATCTGCTGCGCCGCCACCCGCATATCGTCTAGAGAAAAAATCTCCAAACCGCTCAAAATCTGGGCCTCAAACCGATTCGGAGTCACGACAGCAGCCAAAGGAATCAAAACATCCCGCAAAAATGCGATCGCCCCCTCATCAATCAATCGATCGCCCGATCGTGAAACCATCACCGGATCGACAACCAAATTCCCTATTCCCAAAGCTTCCACCTGTGAAGCCACCGCCGCCATAATTTCCCGATTCAGCAGCATCCCAGTCTTCACAGCATCCACCCCAATATCCCCAACTACCGCCTCAATTTGAGCCCCCACAGCCTCCGCAGACAAAGCATCCACCCGCGTCACCCCCAAAGTATTTTGAGCCGTCACGCAAGTCAAAGCACTCGTACCGTGCACGCAGTGAAACGCAAAAGTCCGCAAATCCGCCTGAATTCCGGCCCCACCGCCACTATCAGATCCAGCCACAGTCAAAGCCACAGGAATTCTCGATTTAACCATCTTTTTCAACCGCAGATAAACACAAACTTTCCCCAGACACATCCCATCATATCTGTGGCACGGGCGTCCCGCCTGTGCTTCCCCGTGGCACGGGCCTCCCGCCTGTGCTTCCCCGTGGCACGGGCGTCCCGCCTGTGCTTCCGAAACGGTTAAAATTCCCAAACAAAATTAGCTATGATTAAACCAATTGTAAAGAATTATTGCAAATAACTGTGAAACTCACCCGAATCGACCTCAACTCTTGGATCTTCCACATCGCAGGCCAAACAATCCTTGTCGATCCCTGGCTGGTCGATCCCCTCGTATTTTACGGTCAACCCTGGCTGTTCACCGCCTACCATAACACGCCCGTCGCCTTCACTCCCAGCACCTTACCGCCGATCGACCTCATCCTAATTTCCCAAGGATTAGACGACCACTGTCACAAACAAACACTCGAACAGCTCGATCGCACAATTCCCGCGATCGCCTCACCCACCGCCGCCAAAGTCCTCAGCAGTTTAGGCTACACTAATATCACATCTTTAGCAAATTGGCAAGAGTTAAATTTTAAAGAAAAGTTACAAATTACTGCCGTACCCGGAGCCGAAATCGGGCCGGGACAACAAGAAAACGGCTATTTGCTCAAAGATTTAAGCAGCGGCGAGACACTTTATTACGAACCGCACCTGCCACCATTAGAAAAAGTCAAACAGAAAATAGACACAGTAGACGTAGCCATCGCCCCAGTCATCGGTCAAATCTTCCCATTCCTCGGACAAGTCATCATCGGCCCTTCGCAAGCCCTCCGCCTCGCCCAAACTCTCAAACCTCGGTTTTTCCTGCCTACAGCGGCGGGAGACATCCGAGCCACAGGCATTTTACCAATGTTAGTGCGATCGGTCGGTAGCATCCCCGAATTTCGCGATTTACTAGCAAAATCCGGCCTCTCCACCCAACTCCTCGAACCCGAACCAGGCCAAACCCTAGAAATTTTAGATTTTCGATTTTAGATTTTCGATTGGAGATTTTCGATTTTCTAGATTGGAGATTGGAGATTGGAGATTGGAGATTGGAGATTCAATCCAAAATCCCAAATCCCAAATCTAAAATCTAAAATCGAAAATCTAAAATCATCTTGGCGGGCGACGGTTACGCAAAAACTCAGGAATATCCAATCCCAAATCCTGCGGCGGTTTCGCTTTCGGATCGGGCGTCTGTTGAGCAGGAGTCGTCGGCACAGTTGCAGCCCGCCAAGGAGCATTAACATTTTGCGTCCGCCCCGGAGCCGGAGGCGACGGAACTTCCCCCGAAAAACCAGTAGCGATCACAGTAATCTTAATTTCGCCCTGAAGCCGCTCGTCAATCACCGCTCCAAAAATAATATTGGCATTCGGATCGACAACCTCGTAAATCGTCTCAGCCGCCGCATTCACCTCGTGCAGCGTCATGTCAGTACCGCCAGTGATGTTAAACACCACACCTCTAGCGCCCTCAATAGAGGAAGCTTCCAGCAGAGGCGAAGAAATAGCCTGCATCGCAGCCTCCCTAGCCCGCGACTTGCCAGAACCCACGCCGATGCCCATCAAAGCCGAACCCGCATCAGCCATTACTGCCCGCACGTCAGCAAAGTCAACATTCACCAAACCGGGAATAGTAATAATGTCAGAAATACCCTGAACCCCTTGGCGCAGGATATCGTCAGCAACTCGAAAAGCCTCTTGTACCGGCATTTGTTCCGAAATCACAGACAGCAGCTTGTCGTTAGGAATTACGATCAGCGTATCCACCCGGGTTTGCAAAGCCGCAATCCCTTCTTCAGCTTGGCTGGTGCGCCGCCGTCCCTCAAACGTAAAAGGCCGCGTCACTATGCCCACAGTCAAGGCGCCCATTTCCTTAGCGACCTCAGCCACGATCGGAGCCGCGCCCGTGCCCGTACCGCCGCCCATGCCGGCGGTGATAAATACCAAATCCGCGTGATTCAAAGCATTAGCAACCTCGTCGCGAGATTCCTCCGCAGCCTTTTGACCGATCGCCGGATTGCCCCCCGCGCCCAAACCGCGCGTCAACTTCTGTCCGACTTGCAAGCGTTTCGGAGCATTTGAGAGAACCAGAGCTTGGGAATCTGTATTCACGCACCAAAACTCGACACCAGAAACCTCGCTGGCAATCATCCGGTTAACGGCGTTGCCCCCACCGCCGCCGACGCCAATTACTTTGATTTTGGCAGCACTGCTGGGCATTATGTCTTTGGGATTGACCATAGGATCGATATCAATACTATCTACATTTACATAACCAGACTTGCGTCTAAAGGGATTGGCGGAATCTGCAGCCACCGGAAAATTTTTTACTTCTTCCGAAGGGGGACTGTCTTGGTCAGACCCCTGTCTATTATTAAGCTTCATTAGAGTCGGGGATAGTAGATTACAGCTTTTTAACTAAACGCCAATTCACAATCAACTATAGGCTAAGTTGCGCGAAAAACTAACACTGGTCGATGCTTAATGTTAGCAATCTCGGATTTGGCCGACCTCGCTAGCCCAGACCTCGCTTGACGCCATCCAGGTACTTGACCGGATTAAGGCAGTTGTAAGCAAGGCAGAAGGAAAAAAAATGGATACTAGCCCCTGACGTGGGGCGCTGTCCAAAAACTGTGCTGATTGCA
The DNA here is from genome assembly GCF_036701905.1 of Microcoleus sp. MON2_D5. Classification (NCBI taxonomy): domain Bacteria; kingdom Bacillati; phylum Cyanobacteriota; class Cyanophyceae; order Oscillatoriales; family Microcoleaceae; genus Microcoleus; species Microcoleus sp. MON2_D5. The sequence continues at coordinate 16,952 of NZ_JAUBRM010000054.1, read as the reverse complement.
AGCCCTGCCTATCGATCGACACCTTCTACCTTCTGTTGACAGAGAATCAATTCTGGGCGCGGGTGGGTGCGGGGGTGGAACTCTCCAAACTGGGGGGGAGTTCTGGCAAATGGACGATCGGCGAAGCAGGATTTTTCAAGTCAATGTAGGCTATTTTGCTTGAATCGAGCTGTTTTGGCAATTGTCGCATTCGGTCTAAAACCTTAAGTTGCTCTGCAGTCTTGGAACTGTAGGGCCCTAAGTGTACGGTACCGATCTCTGTTTTCAAGATCAAGTTGTTCGGGTTTTGCCAATTAATCTCAAACACTTTCACCGTCAAGCCGCTGAGTCCTTGGTAAAACTTCGGCCAATAGGCGCGATACTGTTCCAAAGGCCCGATGACTTTTAAAGTCGGCAAAGAACGCTGAGGCTGCGTTCCCGGAATGCTGCCGGGCCCGATCGAACTATTCTGCGATCGTACAGCAGTATAACTATCCGACGGCATCCAACCTCCGCGAGCGTCCAGCCACCCCACTTTTTCCTTCTCACTGTTCGATTTCAACACCGCAGTCGGCTGCGCCACCGCCACCGGCAGGCGTTCTGCCACTTCTATAGTCAAACTCGGGGGAAACAAGTTACGAGTCACATTCGCTTTGGCGATCGGCCCCGTGGACTCCAGCTTTTCGGCCAGCGCCTGCGGTTGAATCCCCCACAGCGACTGCGGGTAAGACAGTGGCACCAAAGACCGCACCGCCTTATCCGACAGCCACTGATTGCCCTCCACCTTCACTTGTTCCGATCGGGCAATTAACCAAGCCGGCTGAGCAATCCACCACAGCAAACCTCCAGCCATTGCGCTCGCTGCCAGCATTTGCCACACAACAGCCGCCAATCGAGCGCGCCTCTGCTGCCGCAACTTTTGGCGCCTGCGCCCTAACTCTGTTTGAGAAACCGCTCCAAAACTAGCCATCTACGTCTTGACAATATAGTAATTAAGGATTAGCACAAATTCAAAACTGTTGAATCTCTCTCTTGAACCCTGTTTTCCCCTACCATTTAACCAGATCCCCGCAAATTTACCCAGACTCCTGCCAATATCAGTAATATCACTGAGTCCGCTAAGTAATAAAAAATTATTAATTAAAAATTGCCAATTCCAGCGCCGGGAAAACCCCTTACCAGATCAAGGTTCTTTGGGTATTTAGGGCATTACCCCACAGGGCAAAAGGTTACAAATCAAACTAAACTCAACTAAAGAAAGTTTAGACTTTCGATTAACTTTTTTAACTTTTATTCGGCTTCCATTGTGATCGCACTCGAATTAGACAGATTCTATAAAGCCTGCAACCCGAGCAAGACCCTTGTTGCCGGAGACCCAGGAGATTATCAATACTACATTGATTTTGGGTCCGTGCGTGGCGGCAAAATCATTGAATCTTTACAGCGAACCATTACCCGCATCTCCCCCAACGAGCCAACCTGTCAGCTATTTACAGGACATATCGGGTGTGGCAAATCTACGGAATTGTTTCGACTAAAAGCTGAGTTAGAGCAAGAGGGTTTTTGCGTCGTCTACTTCGAGTCTTCCCAAGACTTAGACATGGGTGATGTAGACATCAGCGATATTTTGCTGAGCATTGCGCGCCAAGTCAGCGAAACTATGGAATCCGCTAAAATCAAACTCAGACCGAGCTATTTTACCAATCTGTTTGCAGAAGTGGCAGAATTTTTGCAGACTCCCATAGATTTGTCAGCGGAAGCCGAGTTATCTGTAGGCATTGCTAGAGTTACTGCTAAAACTAAAGACTCTCCCAAACTGCGATCGCAACTCAGGCAATATCTCGAGCCCCGCACCAACAGCATCTTGCAGTCGATCAATGAAGAACTCCTCAACAAAGCTAACGCTGAACTTAAGCAGCAAGGCAAAAAAGGGCTCGCAGTCATCGTTGACAACCTCGATCGCCTCGATGCCTCCCTCAAACCCAGCGGACGCACCCAGCCAGAATACTTGTTTTTAGACCGTGGCGAACAGTTGAAAAAACTTAATTGCCATGTTGTCTACACGATTCCCCTGACTTTGATTTTTTCCAACGACTTCGGTCGCCTCGCCAGTCGATTTGGAGTCAAGCCCAAGGTGATGCCGATGGTACCGGTGCAAATGCGATCGGGGGACGACCACATTGAAGGAATGGCACTGCTGCGGCAGCTAGTATTAGCTCGAGCTTTCCCGAAAGTTGCTCCCCATCAACGCATCGATTTGATTTCCCAGGTGTTTGACTCTCCCGAAACCTTAGATCGGCTTTGCCGGATTAGTGGCGGTCACGTTCGCAATCTACTGATGCTTTTGTATAGCTGTTTGCAGCACGAAGACCCTCCCTTCTCTCGCGAATGCCTCGAAAGCGTCATTCAAGAATATCGCGATGACCTTTTGGGAGCCATCAATGACATGGAATGGGAATTGCTGTTTCAAGTCGTCACCCGACAAAGTGTAACTGGCGAAGAAGAGTCTCAAATCTTGTTGCGAAGTATGTTTGTCTTTGAATACCGCGATCAAGAAGGTCGCTGGTTTGGCATCAATCCAGCCCTCGCAGAAACCAGAAAATATAAGGAGTGGCGGCAGGGCATTGAGCCAAAATAGTTGGGATTTTTGAGATTGCTTCCCGACTCTAATAACCCTTACCCATGAGGGAGATAGAAACTATTTAACTTAAAATTCACCGCTCAAAACTCCGCACTCCAACAATCCAATACAAAAATCAGTCAGCGGTTTTCGCCGCTGGCTGATTTCTGTTGAATGCTGGCTATATGCGGTGAATGTTATTGTCGCGTAAAACTTTGCCGCCACCAAGGACGTTCCCCACTCTCAACTCTCATATCTGCAATGCCAGACCCCCTATGTCTGTTTTTACCTGTTGCTGTTAATTTCAAAGAATCCCATCCCGGACGACAATTTTTTTTGCTGGTGTGTTAAATGCCTGCTACAGATATATCGCAGTTGTTTACTAATAGCTACTCGTCGGTATTATCTTAAATTTAGGGGTTGGCTATTTACGATATGCAGTCATTTATATAGAGCGGAATAAGAAAATCTTAGCTGGGCTGAAAATTTGACGGGGAAGTCTAGCATTCTCTGAGATTGAGCGGTATGATATCTTTACATTGGATCTAATAACTATGTAAGTATTAAAAGGAGAAGTACGGAAAACTACGTGTTTCTACAGAGATAAAGCCTCAAACAGAGACGGTTATCTCTAAGTAGATACGCTTTTAGTCACGATTGGTGAGCGTTAGGTAATTGATTTATGCAAAAGAGGTGCACGCATGACCGATCTAATTAAGGTACAAGAAACTGCCAACTACAACGAGCGATCGCTCAAAACTCTGGTCAGATCCATTACAATGTCTCAACAGCAATTCTCGCTGATTTTGGTGCGTTGCAACTACGAGCAGTTGCGGCAGCAAATAGCGGAGCGGCTGCGAGAAGTCTCCCCAGTTCCAATTCAAGATCTCGTCCTGCCAGCTTCAGTCAAAACCCTTTACACTACTCTGCAGGCAAGCACTTTGCAGGAGGGGTACTCGCCTGTGGTTTCTGCCTCGGCTTTGATGGTATTCGGTTTAGAAACAGTAGTAGCGATCGACGAACTGATGGCTTCTACCAATCAAGTGCGAGACGAATTTCGCAAAAATTTTTCCTGCCCAGTGATTTTGTGGGTAACAGATGACATCGTGACCAAAATGATTCGTCTGGCCCCGGATTTCAAAAGTTGGGCCGCCGCCACAATTAAATTTGAAATGGGTGTTGACGAATTAATTAATTTCCTCGCTAGGCGGGCCGATACTATATTTAAAATAGGCGAACTCAATCAAGAAGTCGCCAGCAGCAACGTCAGCACCATTGCTAATTGTGAAACCTGCGAAACCCCGTGCGAAAAACGCGGCCTGGAGCGCGAAATCAGCCCTGGAGAACGCTTTCTAACTTTTAATTCAGGACCCCAAAACCGACGACAATCAGATGTCCACTCGTATTCCCCATTGAGTCCGGGCAATACCTTCGATTTGGCGATCGGCTCTTTGCCACGCCGAGAACTAGAATTAGCTTTAAGAGATTTACAAAATCGCGGTGAAGAATTAGAACCCGCGCTCAAAGCCAGCCTGCAATTCGTTCTCGGTCGAGATTACTATGTCAGCGACCAAACCGAAACTGCCTTAATTCACTACCAAGAAAGTTTAGTATTTTGGCAGCAGAAAACGGGCAACTGGGAACTGGCAAACTTGGAAAATTCCGAAAACCCAGAAACCTTCTCCTCCTTGTCGAATCCTGTCCCCAAAATTTTATTTTTAGAGAGAGAAGGCATAGTGCTGTTTCACATAGCCCTGTGTCACCGCTTGCAAGCAGCCAGAAACCCGGTAGCCAACCGCCAGCACTGGGAACAAGCTTGGATTAGCCTGGAACAATCTAGAAACGCTTTCTCCCTTGCCTCACGCCCGGAATTGGTAGCTGAGGTGACAGCACACCTCGGAGAAGTGCTGCAGCGCCTGAAAGCTTGGGGAGAGTTGCAAGCATTAGCTGAAAATTCTTTGCAGTTGCACTTCACTTACGGTACTCCCAGCCAACTAGCTCAAGATTACGGCTTTTTGGCTGAAGTTGCCCTGCAACAGTCGAGGTGGAGTCAAGCCCGCCAGCTAGCCGAGTTGGCTTTGGCGATTTTGGATCAAACGCCTCATGATTTGAGATTGCTGATTGAAGATTTGAGATTGGGGTTTGAGGGAAATTATCCAGAATTGGTGGGCCCTAACGAGTTAAGTAATGAACCCAAATCTAAAATCCAACATCCTAAATCCGACAGGAGTTCGTATCTTTTACTTTTAGCCCGAAGTTTACGACAGCTAGGGCAGTGGGAAGCGGCGGTTCATTCTTTGGAGTTGGCTCAATCTCAAAGCGAGCCAAAGTACGACCCTCGACTTTACATCGATATTTTGACGGAACTGCAAGCGGTTTATTTCGAGCAGGGAGAGTATCTTAAAGCGTTTCGGATTAAAAAAACCCAGCGTTCGATCGAATATCAATACGGATTTAGAGCTTTTATCGGAGCCAGCCAATTGCAGCAGCAGCGCCAAGCGGTCAATCCTTCAGGTCCCTCAGCTCAAAACCAAGCTGCCATCGCAGCGTCCATGACAGCTTACTCGCGCCAAACAGATATAAATAGCTTGCTAGAAAGAATTAGCAGGGACGACCATAAATTAACTATTATTCATGGGCCCAGCGGAGTCGGGAAAAGTTCTCTAGTCAATGCCGGCTTAGTACCAGCTTTAAAAAATATTACTCCGGGGGCGCGGGATACATTGCCCGTAGTAGTCAAAGTTTACACCGACTGGCTGGTAGAGTTAGAAAATGCTTTGAACAGCGCCCTGTACGACAAACAAGCCGAAGAGGAAAGTAAATTAATATCGAAAGGACTACAGGGAATCCACAAAAAAAGTTGCTCGGTTATTCCTGCTCGCAGCTCGGAAGTCTCTTCTTTTATTATAGATCAGTTGCGCGAAAATGGCACAAATAATTTGTTAACTGTGTTGATTTTCGATCAATTTGAAGAGTTTTTCTTTGTTTCGACTTCAGTGGAACAAAGACAACTTTTTTATAATTTTTTGGGTTTGTTTTTGAATTTGCCTTATGTCAAGATAATTCTCTGCTTGCGGGAAGATTATTTGCACTACTTACTAGATTGCGATCGCTTCCCAAATCTTGACGCTATTAACAATAATATTCTCGACAAAAGTATCCGCTACCAACTGCGGAGTTTTTCTATCAAAGACGCGCGGGCTGTCATCGGACACTTAACAGAACGGGCGGAATTTTATTTAGAGCCGGCACTGATCGATGCCTTCGTAGAAGATTTAGCAGACGAACTGCAAGAAGTGCGACCGATCGAATTGCAGGTAGTAGGAGCGCAACTGCAAGAAGAAGGTATTACCAGTCTAGCCCAATACCAGCAATTGGGGGACAATCCCAAAGCGGAATTAGTGAAACGATCGCTCGAAAGAGTCATCTCTGACTGTGGCCTGGTTAACGAAGACGCAGCTTGGAAAATCTTGTTTTCCCTGACAGATGAAAGAGGCGTTCGCCTGATAAAAACCAAACACGAACTCTCGTTAGTTACAGGTCCGCAGCCAGCAGATGCCCGCGAAACCGAATTATCGGCGATCAGCAGAAACAGAATTTCCCTACAGCGACAGTTCGCAAAAGACCCTGAAAGCCGACAAAAGAAAACCGACAACCTCGACTTAATTTTAGACATTTTAGTTGGTCACGGTTTGCTATTTCTGCTACGGGAAGCGCCCGAAGACCGCTATCAATTGGTACACGACTATTTAGTGCGACCTATCCGCCAAAGATTCGGCTTAGAAGCCAGACTGCACAAAGCAGAAGCAGACAAAAAAATGAGTCAAGCACAGCTCTACCAAGCCAATACTTTTCTCAAACAACTCCTGGGATTAGCAGTGATCGGCGTCATGCTGTTAACCAGTTCCACCATCGCCGCCGTCAACTTTTGGTGGCGGGCTGTAGGTCAAAAACAGCTAGCTGTCGCTCAAACTCAGCGAGCCGAAATCAGTACCCTGACAGCAGCTTCGGAAGCACTTTATTTCTCAAACAACAAATTTGACGCCATGATGGAAAGTTTGAGAGCTGGTAAAAAGTGGAAACAGATCGAAAACTCCCAACAAATGTATACTCTCAAAGACACCGAAATTCTGATTTCTGCTGCCCTCCAGCAGGCAGTTTATGGAGTCAAAGAACGCAACCGCTTGGAAGGACACGGCGATGTAGTTTGGGGTCTTAGCTTCAGTCCAGATGGCGAAACAATAGCTTCTTCCAGTGTAGATAAAACCGTCAAACTTTGGCGACGCGACGGCAGTTTATTGGCCACTTTAAAGGACCACACTAACAGCGTCTCCTGTGTCACGTTCAGTCCCGACAACAAAACCATAGCCTCGGCAAGTTTAGATAAAACTGTCAAAATTTGGCAAACAGACGGCAGTTTGCTGGCAACTTTCAACGGGCATACTAATAGCGTTACCAGCGTTGCTTTTAGCCCTGACGGTCAAACGATCGCCAGTGGCTCTACAGATAAAACTATCAAACTTTGGAAAACCGACGGCACGCTGCTGAGAACGATCGAACAATTTGCTCCCGTAAATTGGTTAAGCTTCAGCCGCGACGGCAAAATAATTGCTGTGGCGAGCCATGACGGTACTGTGAAACTGTGGAGTTCTGACGGCAGGTTAATCGCTAATTTGTGGCACAGCGAAAACAGACAACCCTCGAAAATTTACACCGTCAGTTTCTCCCCCGATGGTGAAACGATCGCCAGTGCGGGTGAAGATAAAACGGTGAAAATCTGGAGCATCGCTGCACTCAAACACCCACCAACAGAAAATTCAAGACAAGCAAAAAAAGGTGAACTGCTAACAACTTTACGGGGACACAGCAAGTGGGTATTTGGTGTCAGTTTCTCCCCCGACGGTCAAACACTTGCTTCTGGAAGTGCAGACGGGACTGTCAAACTCTGGAGTCTTGCTGGTGTTGGCGACAAGCGCCCAACCGATGCTAGCAACATTAAACCAGAGAGTCGCTTACTGAGAACTTTTGAGGGACACGCTGATCGAGTTACTCAGGTGAGTTTTAGCCCGGAAGGCAAAACCTTGGCTTCGGCAAGTTTTGACAAAACTGTCAGGCTGTGGCGACTCGATGACGTGCCGCTCAAAACTCTCGACGGACACCAAAACCGGGTGCAAGGCGTTACTTTTAGCCCCGACGGCCAAAGGCTGGCCTCTGCTTCTACGGACAAAACTATCAAACTCTGGAGCCGCACGGGAGTTTTGCTAGAAACCTTGGAAGGACACACTCAGAGAGTCGCCAGCGTCAGTTTCAGCCCCGACGGCCAGCTACTTGCTTCTGGGAGTTACGACAAAACGGTGAAAGTCTGGAGTTTGACAGAAGATGGCATGAATAATATTCTCCCTTGTCCTTCGGCTCCGCTATTCCCGTGTTCGCCTTCTGTGCTGTTCACTCTCGACGGCCACGCCGACAGCGTGATGAGCGTGAGTTTTAGCCCCAACAGCGAGATTCTGGCTTCCGGGAGCAAGGATAAGACTGTGAAACTCTGGACTAGAAACGGCAGGCTGATTAAGACTTTGACGGGACACACAGGCTGGGTGACTGGGGTGACTTTCAGTCCCGACGGCTCGATGCTGGCTTCTGCAAGCGATGACGGTACTCTCAAACTCTGGAATCGGGATGGTCGTTTGCTAAGAACTTTTGAAGGAGCTCACAACAGTTTTGTGTTGGGGGTTGCTTTTAGCCCTGATGGCAAAATGCTGGCTTCGGCTGGTTACGACAATTCCGTGAAGCTGTGGAAGGTAGACGGGACTTTGGTGGCGACGCTGCTGAAGGGTTCTAGCGACAGCGTGACTAGCGTGGGTTTTAGCCCGGATGGTTTGTTGGTTGCTTCGGGCAGTTATGACCATAAGGTGAAGTTGTGGAGTCGCAGCGGGACTTTGCTGAAAACTTTGACGGGTCACAAGGATAGCGTGATGAGTGTGAGTTTTAGCCCGGATGGGAAGGTTCTGGCTTCTGCGGGCCGGGATAATCGGGTGATTTTGTGGAATTTGGATCTTGACGATTTGCTGGTGAGGGGCTGTGACTGGGTGGGAGATTATCTGAGAACTAATCCTAATGTGAGCCATCGCGATCGGCGTCTCTGTGAGGGGGTTGGGGCAAAATCTCAATTTTAAGGTAATGGGTAATTTCTTGAGTGTCCCTCCTAGAAATCCCCTTGACTCTATGCAGCGGTTTTAAGCGCCGCATAAAGTCAAACTAAGTCTTAACTGAGAGGGACTCAAGAATCAAGCGGCTAAAAAGCCCGGGTGTGGTATCAAAACTCAAAACTCAAAACTATTTTCCTCTTCCCCTTGGTCTCGGCTTCCTGTAAAGTAAATAATTGTAAAGAAATATGAGTTTTCTCTTATCCTCTGGTTAAGACCGCCAGCTAGCATTCACAATTAAGAACCGGATTATAAGTTCCTATGTCACAGCTTTTCCCGCGAAAATTTCTAGCCTCTGTTGCCGCATTTTTTCTGGCTTTGTCCGTGTGGGCGATCGCACCAGTAGCCCACGCTTTCAATAATCCAGATTTATTGCCGTCAACTCAGACGCCGATCATTGATTTAGCTAAAGCCCTTACGGATATTGAAGAAGAAAGTTTGGCAAAAAATTTAAACGCCTTTGAAACCGAAACCGGCTGGAAATTGCGAGTGCTGACTCAGTACGATCGCACGCCCGGTTTGGCTGTCAAAAGTTATTGGGGGCTAGATGACAAGAGTGTGTTGCTAGTTGCTGACCCCCGAGGGGGCAATTTGCTCAATTTTAATGTGGGCGACTCGCTGTATCCACTGCTGCCGCGCACTTTTTGGGTGGAACTGCAAACCCGCTACGGTAATCAATTTTTTGTGCGGGACAATGGCGAAGATCGAGCGATTATTGAATCTTTGGAGTCTATAGAAGGCTGTTTGCGTCAGGGCGGATGCCGCGTGGTTCCCGGTTTGCCGAGGGAACAGTGGGTTCTGACGTTAATTACGTCGGTGGTTGGCGGCGTCATCTGCGGGTTTGCGGCTCAGCCTCGGAAGCCGGGACAGGTTGTGGCTTGGCAGTGGGCGCTGATTTTTTCGCCGCTGTGGGGCATTCTGTTTTTTGCTTTCGGACTTGGGCCGGTGGTGACTCGGACTTCTGACTGGTTGCCTGTGGTTCGGAATGTGGCGGGTTTTGCGATCGGAGCTTTGGTGGCATTCCTGACTCCGGTGCTGGGCAAATCTTCTCCGTCGTCGGAAACTTAGTTGTCAGTTGGCAGTTGTCAGTTGGCAGTTGCCAGTCAACAGTAAGCAGTCATCAGTTATCAGTCAACAGTCAACAGTCAACAGTCAACAAATGACTAAAAGCTGGTAAGCTGATACCTGACAACTCACAGGCGACAGCTATCCAACAAATGGAATGGCACGTAAGCGATGCCCAGAGTCTGGGATTAATCGATAACGAAATTGGCGACCACGGTTTTTCAGCGGCGGAGTACGAAATAGTCCGCCGCGTGATTTATGCGACTGCTGATTTTGAGTACAAGTCTTTAATTAGTTTTTCCGATCAGGCTTTGCAGGCTGGGGCGGCAGCTTTGGCTGCTCGGACTACGATCGTGGTAGATGTGCCGATGGTGCAGGTGGGCATTACGCCCCTAATTCAAAATACCTTTGCGAATCCGGTTTACTGTTCGATGGAGGCTTTGACGCGCCCCCAAAAGGAAAGGACGCGGGCGGCTTGGGGGATTGAAACTTTGGCAAAACGCTATCCTGAGGGGATTTTTGTGGTGGGCCAGGCTCAAACTGCTTTGTCGGCGATCGTAGATTTGATTGAATCTGAGGAAATTCGGCCGGCTTTGGTGATTGGGACGCCTTCTGGGTTTGTAGGGGTGGACGTGGCTAAGTCCCGGCTGCACGATTCGATGATTCCTCACATTCGGATTGAGGGCCGCAAGGGCTCTGCGGTGGTAGCTGTGGCTATTGTTAACGGGCTGGTGGATTTGGCTTGGCAAGCTTACGGCCAAGAGGGGAACAGTTGATCGATAAGTTAATTGTCATGAGTCCTGGGATTTTAGATTTTAGATCCCGCTTTCGGCACCCTCTACTTTCACAATAGGTTTTTTCCGAATTTTGTGAACAAATTAAGTTACTTTTTATAACGCGGGATTCTGTGAACCATCATAGATCGTCCTGGACGCATGAGAGTCCAGAAACCGGGTTTGATGGGCGAAAATACACAGGTTGCAGCCACAGATTCGGTAAAAAACCTGCTGATTGAGCGAAGTCTAAACCCGGTTTTTTTGTGGGAGTTCGTAAGTCTTGATAGAGTAGAATTCTCTAGCAAATTAAGGAAATGAGTCGATTGCAAATTCGCGAAGATGACCTCAGAGGTAGAAAGATCGCTGACTTTCTGTGCGAACATCTCGAAAATATGAATGAGATTACACCACCTGGAAGCATTCATGCTCTTGATTTAGAAGCATTGCGATCGCCCGATATTACTTTCTGGACGGCTTGGGAGGGTGATGAATTACTCGGATGCGGAGCACTGAAAGAACTAGATTCAAGAAGTGGTGAAGTCAAATCAATGCGTACCGCCAAGACTCACCGCCGTAAAGGTATCGCCTCGAAGATTCTTGAACACATCATCAAAGAAGCCGAACGGCGTGCTTACGATTGCCTGAATTTGGAAACAGGGGCTTTGCCTGAGTTCGCCCCCGCACGAGCCTTGTATATACGGTATGGGTTCAAGTACCGAGGCCCCTTCGCGGAATACATTGATGACCCGAATAGCGTGTTTATGACGAAAAAGCTCTAGGAGGGATTTCTCTAAATTGGTATATTTCTTGAAAATCTCGCAATGACGCTTAACTATTATTAGACATCTCCAGAAATTAAGTTTTTGCCCGGGTTTAACTTGCCATCGCTCTTACAAGTGGCGCTTATTTATTAATAATCAGCGGGCGATCGCCTTTTTACATCTCTGCTTTGATTAGTGCGATCGCGGTCTTTTTTTCTGCCTTTTTTAATTTGCTGGCTCATTTCTACAAACAAATCCCTACGCAGATAAGGATAGTCGCTCACCCACACGTCACGGCTGGGAATATAAATATCTGAAACTTTGGCAATTCTGCCTAAATCTTCTTGATTTGACATAATTAACATTAAAGCAGCTTGGCCGGGGGCAATTCCTTGGTGATCTTTCCGCAATGGAGCTCGAAGTGTAGTAGTAAATCCGGTTTTGTCGCCAACTTCCAAGTTGATGCGCGGTTCTAGGTTGTCAACTATTACGAGTTGTCCTTTTTGATTGACTGTTTCTTCTTGACTGGTGATTTCATCTGTAATATATATATCCAAAACTCGTCCTTGCCAAAAACCGCAGTATTTATATTTGCGGCATTCTGCATTCCGCAAACTCGCCCACAAAATAGGCCCCCACAGCCAGTACAAACCAGCTATCAATCCGGTGATTAAAACTAGCGGCCCGACATCGGAACCGGCGAAGTTGTAAACTACCAGGAGGAAAACTACGCTGACTGCAGAGATTAACATTCGCCTCAAAAAATCGGGCGGTTTTCCCCAGATATATTTGTATTGCGCTCCTGTGGCGACGGCGGGAATTAGTTCTTGAAATGTTTCACGGGTTAAGGGAATTAGCATAGGAAGTTCGGCAACGAGCAATGTACGGGATGCAACGGCTGTCTGTTCGGAAGCGGATTAGATTAAGGGATTTAACAGATTTAACGGATTGATGTTGAAGTCAAAAATCATAAGTTAGAAGTCAAAAGTTAGAAGTTAGATTAATTCCACCTTACTAATGACTAATGACTAATGATTAATGACTACAAGATTTTTTCCAGGCCGTAAACGAGCGATTGCAATTCAAGGACTTTGCGTATAGACAGCAAGACTCCTGGCATATAACAAGCGCGATCGCTCGTATCGTGTCGTAAAGTATAGACTTGACCGGCGCCGCCAAAAATTACCTCTTGGTGGGCAATTAAACCGGGTAAACGGATGCTGTGAATGCGAATCCCTTCATCCGCCACTGAACCTCGCGCTCCGGCTAATTTTTCGGTTTCCTCAACTTCTGGCGGATTGAAAGTTTTTCCCATTTCTGCTAGCATTTGGGCAGTTTGAATTGCCGTACCGCTGGGGGCGTCGGCTTTTTGATTGTGGTGCAGCTCGATAATCTCTACGTGTTCAAAATACTGAGATGCCGTGACGGCGGCTTGTTGGAGCAAAACCATGCCGATCGAGAAATTGGGTACGATCAAACACCCAGTGCTAGCTTTATCAGCGAATTCAGCTAAGTTTTCAATTTGCTTGCTGCTCAATCCGGTAGTGCCGACTACTGGGCGAACTCCGTAAGCTATGGCCGATCGCACGTTTTCATAAACAGACGAAGGGTGCGTAAAATCTACCATCACCCCTAACTGCTTTTCCTGAGCTGCTAATACCAGCATTCCTTGCAAGTCGTCTGTGATGGGAACTTCTAACGGGCCGCATCCGGCTAATTCGCCGGCATCGGCGTTGAGGCACTCAGGAGAGCGGTCTACAGCCCCAAATAAGGTCATGTCACTAGCATGGGCGATCGCCTTAATTACTTCGCGGCCCATTTTGCCTGCAGCACCGTTAACAATCACCGGAATCGGAAGTTGATTCGCCATCATCTCAAAAATATCCTGAAAGTTTGATCGACTAAATTTTAACGCTTGTACGAATTTGGGGAAACAAGGAATGAAAGACAGGAGTTGTCGGCAAATCTTCAAAAACCCGGTTCCCATTCGAGAAATACTTTGCCAAATCGAGTAATTAGCTTAAAGAAACTCGGTTGTGGCACAAGTTCTGAAAAAATTACATTCAATCTCATATTAAGCTCAATTCTGTAAGAACAGACTTGTGCAAAGCTAATTTGCACCGACATATTTTTTCTGTGACTGCCAAATTCTCTCGAAATCTTCGATATGTCATGTCTGTCGCAACTGGTCTCAACCTGAGTTATCAAAACCGACGCGTCAGGATTTTGCCTGCAATGCTTGCGGGCGCGACTGTAACTCTGCTGAGTATGGGAGTTCGGCAGTTGGGAGGCCTGCAAAGCTTGGAATTGGGGAGTTTTGACTCGTTAGTGCGCTTGCAGCCAGATTCCGGCCCCGATCCGCGACTGCTGGTAGTGGGAATTTCTGAGGCCGATATTCAAGCTTTGGGGAGATTTCCGATTTCCGACGGCGCGATCGCTCAAACCTTGGCAAAACTGCAAAAGTATCAGCCAAAAGTCATCGGTTTGGATTTGTACCGGGATTTGCCTCAAGCGCCGGGACACGAAGAATTGCTGGCCGCGCTGAAAGCACCGAATGTGGTGGCGATCTATAAATTGAACGATTCAGAAAGTCCGGGAGTGCCTGCGCCCCCGGGGATACCGCCCGCTCGGCTCGGTTTTAACGACTTCGTGCTCGATCCTGATGGCGTTGTGCGCCGCAATTTGCTTTCCGTCTCCCAAGCACAGAAGAATACTGCTTTCTCTTTTTCTGTGCAAGTGGCTTTGTTGTATCTCAAAGACAGAGTGCAGCCGGAAAATAGCCCTGTTCATCCCCACCAAATCAACTGGGGAAAGGCAGAATTTCTGCCTTTAACTGCTAACAGCGGGGGCTATGCAAATCTCGACGCCAAAGGCTACCAAATTCTGCTCAAATACCGGTCTGGGAAGGAGGTGGCGCGACAAGTCAGTATCCGGCAGGTATTGAAGGGAGAAATTGACCCAAGCTGGGTTAAGGACAAGATTGTGTTGATCGGGACGACGGCACCGAGTAGCAGAGACGTGTTTCTGACGCCCTACAGCCCGGTTAAAAAGCAAAGTCCGAAAATGCCGGGGGTGCTGCTGCACGCGCAAATGCTCAGCCAAATATTGAGCGCGGTTTTGGATGGGCGAGCGCTCTTTTGGGTGTGGCCGGAATGGGCGGAAATTTTGTGGAACGGTGCTTGGGCGATGGTTGGCGGGGTTTTGGCTTGGCGGATTCACCATCCTGCGAGGGCGGGATTGGCTGGGGGTGCGGGATTGATCGGACTGTTGGGGATTAGTTATGGGATTTTTACTGGGGGTGGGTGGGTACCGTTAGTGTCGCCGACTTTGGGTTTGGTGGTGACTGGTGTGGGTGTCAGCGCTTACAGGAAGCTTTACGATGCTTTTCACGATTCTCTGACGGGTTTGCCCAACCGGGATTTGTTCGTGGATTGCCTGGGGCGGGCGATCGCCAATACTAGGGGCCGCCGCAGCTATCTGTTTGCGGTGCTGTTTCTGGATTTAGACAGGTTTAAGGTGATTAATGATTCTTTGGGTCATTTGGTGGGGGATGAACTGCTGATGGCGGTGGTGCTGCGGTTGAGGGCGATTATTGGCCCCGGGGATACTGTGGCGCGGGTGGGGGGCGACGATTTTGCGATTTTGGTGAGGAATATTGATGTTGACAGTGCTGTGGATTTGGCCGCTCGAATTCACCAAGCTTTAATTGTGCCTTTTGAGTTGAAGGGGCAGGAGGTGTTTGTCACTGCGAGCATCGGAATTGCGCTGGGGGGCGAACCCGCTGCTACTGTCAGGGAACAGCCCGAACACTTGCTACGGGATGCCCACACGGCGATGTACCGGGCGAAGGCTTTGGGAACGGGAAGGTATCAGGTGTTTAATGCTTCGATGCACGCTTTGGCGGTGGAGAGGTTGCAGTTGGAAACTGATTTGCGGATGGCCCTCAAGCGTCAGGAGTTTTTGCTGCACTACCAGCCGTTTGTATCTTTGGCAAGCGGGAGGATTATTGGGTTTGAGGCTTTGGTGCGTTGGCAACACCCGCTGCGGGGTTTGATTCCGCCCATGAAGTTTATTCCGGTGGCTGAGGAAACGGGGGCAATTGTGCCGCTGGGTGAGTGGGTGTTGGAGGAGGCTTGCCGGCAGTTGGGGCTTTGGGAGGGAATGTTTGATTTCGATCAACCTTTGATTATGAGTGTAAATTTGTCGGGAAAGCAGTTTGCCCAGCCGGATTTGGTCGATCGTATTCAGGTGATTTTGGAAACAACTGGTTTGAGTCCGGAGAGTTTGAAGTTGGAGATTACTGAGAGTGTGGTGATGGATGATGTGGAGTCGGCGATCGCGGTTTTGAAGCAGATGAAAGCGTTAAATGTCAAGTTGGGAATTGATGATTTTGGCACGGGTTATTCGTCGTTGAGTTATTTGAGTCGGTTTCCTACGGATACTTTGAAGGTTGATAAGTCGTTTGTGGGGCGGATGGAGCTCGAAAGCGAGGGGGAGAATGTGGCGATCGTGCGGACGATTGTGGCGCTGGCTCACGCTTTGGGCATGGATGTGATTGCTGAGGGTGTGGAGACGGCGGCACAATTAGCTAAGTTGAGGTCGATCGGCTGCGAATACGGTCAGGGTTATTTTTTTGCTAAGCCGTTACCGAGCGAGGCTGCGACTGCTTTGATGGCTTCTGAGCCGCAGTGGTAGTGATGAGTTATTGGTCATTCTTCTTCGTGGTTATATACAATAATCTTCATATCGTCGTTTAGAAAAGCTTTATGCCAGAAGTTGCACGATTTTACGGAATAATCATCAAAATTTTCTTTGGGGATCACCCACCTCCTCATTTTCACGCAGTTTACGGTGAGTACAATGCTTTGATCGGCATTGAATCTTTAGAGATTATTGAAGGAGATTTACCGAATCGGGCCCAAAAGCTGGTTATAGAATGGGCTACGTTGTACCAGAAAGAACTGCTGGATATGTGGAATAGCCAAGAATTTAGTAAACTTCCGCCCTTAAAATAACTGTGATTTTTTTTATGAAACCTGAGCGCATTGTTTCTGCTAAAGCTATTGACGATCGCACCTTGATGGTCAAATTTACAAATCTTGAAATCAAGAAATACGACATCTCTAAGTTATTAGACAATCCGATGTTTGCGACGTTACGCAATCCTGGATTTTTCAGAAATTTTAAAATTGAACCTGGTGGTTATGCACTGGTTTGGAATGAAGATATCGATATCAGTGAATATGAACTTTGGCAGAATGGAATTAGTTGCACGGATGAGGAAATTGAGCGATACATTGAATCTCTTCATCATTCGTTAGGAGGTAAGCACGATCGTGCCAGAATTATTTGATGTAGTCGAATTGTTAGTAACATTCCCTGAATCTAATTTGCACCTAGGTGTTAGAGGGGCAATTGTAGATTGTTATGATGGGTGCATCTCACTTTTGCAAATATATGAAAAAAGCGCGAAAATGAAAAAGCTAGTAAAACTGTGAAAAAAGATGAGGGAAAAAAATGACACCCGAAGACCAAAAGCGCCTAAAAG
>NZ_JAUBRM010000212.1:0-2397 GCF_036701905.1 Microcoleus sp. MON2_D5 | reverse complement strand
TCATCTTTTTTCACAGTTTTACTAGCTTTTTCATTTTGGCGCTTTTTTCATATATTTGCAAAAGTGAGATGCACCCAGTTAGAGGATGAGGAATCGTTGCCCAGAGCGAAATCTAAAACCAATACCAAATCTAAAAAAGATGAAATAAAAACTTGGGAGGATGACAAACCCTCAGCCACTTCTAAAAACAAAAATAGACATCGAAAAGATGACCTAGAGGAATTGGAGTCGGAGGAACTACTGCTTAAATCTAAACCCTTAACCCGCTCTCCGAGAGATGAACTAAGTGAACTAGATGAGTTTGAAGTCAAAGAACCTCAACCTAAAGCTAAGCCTCAAACTAAAAGCCACCTTCAAAACTCTGAGCGAGAAGATTTGGAAGACGAAGAATTATCAACTAAATCCCAAGCCAAAAGAAAACTTCAGACAAATGAAGCGGTAGAAGTTGCTGAATCCTTAGCACGCACACCTTCAAAAACCCGAACGAGCCAACAGCGACCTCAAGGCAAAAAATCAAACGACCAGAACATCGATAGTATCCTCGATGCTGCTGTACAAGTTAGTGGTAGAACAGCCATTTCTGGAAGTGAGGTAGAAGGTACAACTGTCAGCGGCCTGAGCACTCAAGTTGCGGTTCTCGCTACTCTGATGGGGAAAAAAGCAGCTTCTCAAATTATAGAAGCTGCTCTTGGGGCTGTCCAAGAGCGCCAAGTTGCCGGTATTGTCAAAAGGCTCCAAGCTCAAAGCCAGCGAGCTGACTCGCTGTCGCAGCGGGTTACCAACTTGGCTGAAGCGGATTCAATGGCAGATGCAACGGTCGAATCCGAAGCTTTACCAATAGCTGAACCGGAGCCAGAACCGGAACACAACATTTTACCTGAACCGGATGCCGAATTTGTCTCAACACCCGGTATGCTCTTAGCTAAAGCTGTTAGCAAAATCCACGAAAAAGTTGATAAAATTTCCGGTCGTGTGAGAGACAACAATTCTGAAAAAACGGCTTCTATTAAGATTGACACAGAGGCGAGTTTTGAAGAACAGCTCGTACAAATAAATGAAGCACTCAACCGACTTGAAAAGCGACTCGATACCCTAGAACAACGAATAGAAGCTTTAGAGAACAAACTTTCTCTTCAAAAAAGCGAGACAGGCGCTCAAGCTGGCGAGGCAAAATTAGAACCGCCCGACAGCTCAACTCCATCCCTCAGCGACCAATTCGTACAAAACGCAACAGAAATAGGTGAAAAAATTTCATTAGAATCAACAATCCCAGCTAGCAACAGCGCTAGCGCTACTGCTAAAAAAATCACTGTGACAGCCAAAAATCTTACTCAGGACGCCCAACTTGCAGCAACACTGGCAAAAATTTACAGCTTAGCTGAAGAAGAAGCAAATGCGGAAGGCATTGCATTAGAAGACGGGGTTGATTTTGGACAAGCCAAACTTTATGTAACAAATTTTGACTTCTCTACCGCTGTCAGCTTAAAAACTAAGGAAGGCGAGGAACTGTTTTCAGCAGTACAGGATAAAACTGGAGAATGGAAAGTGACAAACGACTTCCTGAAACCTGAAGAAAAAGAAGAACTCGACCGCTTAAAGATTTTTCAACAAGCTCTCAACCAAGAGCGACTAGCTGAAATGGTAAAGAGAAGCGGTCAGGATGAAGTCAGCTTTACCGATTCCCAGGGCTCGCGCCTCGACTTTGAAGTCGAATTCAGCGATAAATCCAAGTTGAAGGGTACTGTCAAAGGCTTTAACTCTCACAGCGAAATAGTTTTTGAGGCTAGCCTCCAAAAAGGTAATCTTGAGGTACTTCTGTGCGACATTCCACCAGAAGTAGTTGAAAATCTCCTCTCCCAACAGCAACTTGCTCCAAACCAGAACTCCAACAAGCAGGAAGCGAGAAAAACTGAGACCGAAATGGAAATTTGAAATAACTTTTTTCACTTGCACCCTCCATTTGGAGGGGGTCACTCTCACTGTATAAAATCACCTTTTTTGGCGATTTTGCAGGGATTAGATGCAACTTAAATTAGCATTAAAGCACTAAATTAATCGAGATAGTGACATGGCTACTTACTTAGACCAAACAAGAAATGAACGAAACCGCAACTCATTATCACGCTGGTTAAGACAACAGAAAATCAAACTGGGCGACCTTCCATTCCTCGGCATTTGCCTAGCCTCACTCATCTACTTCAGCATTCATGACCCGCTCTTAATTGCGACTTTAGGCTGCTCCAGCATTGTGTTTTTGAGTTTATGGCACCTCACTAGAGCTATTCCCATTGTAGAGCGATACATAGGCTGCAAAATTCGTTTGGGTGCATCTCACTTTTGCAAATATATGAAAAAAGCGCCAAAATGAAAAAGCTAGTAAAACTGTGAAAAAAGATG
>NZ_JAUBRM010000053.1:0-53650 GCF_036701905.1 Microcoleus sp. MON2_D5 | reverse complement strand
GTTGTCTTTGTTAGTCTCTACGTTGTTCGGTAGTTCGTTAATTTTGATGATGAGTTCAAGCTTGCCAATTGTCATAGGTAGTTTCGTTGGTTTAATGCGTTGCTTTTCTGGTACTTTGCCAGCTTTGTTATATTCTCCAGCCTAGGGGTGGAAATCGCTACAGCTTCATCAGATAGAAGCATATCCTGACCCAGGGCTTAAAACTGCTAAGGGTAGGCGGGGAAAACCAATATTGCGGGTATACACCAAACTAGACAGACATCTTGGGGTTAGTTTAAGGCTGACTTTTGCTTTTCTTCCAAAGTTTGACCAATTGAACGATTAGACAACGATTAGACATCAACTAGCCCCCTTACTTCCTTTGCCCTGCTTGCTTTTGGTAGCCCAAGAGGGGGAAACTACGACAGACAATTCCTCAACCACTACTGTTGAACGTCTTACTCTCTGCCGTTTTTGGGATGGAAGCCTCCTGTTCTTGCTTATCTTTCAACTCAAAATATTCATGTATCAAGTCTTCTAGACCTTGGCTGTTGTCCACACCACGTTCAAGGCAAAACATTTTAAACCGTTTATATAGGCTTTTTGGTATGTGACCCCGAAGGGCGGCGTAACCTGGGTCTTCTTTTTTTGCTGGCACAGTAGCTAAAACTAAACTTCGCAACTTCTCTCTCCATTGTTTCATAAGGTTCCGACGCGGTTTGGGTTGCTACTTATTTATATTGCGAAGTTGCTACTTCGTAACTTATAGATTATACTAACACTCATAGACGCACGCAGAGCTAGTTAAGAGCGTAAAACGGTCATCCGTAAACTCCCGCAAGGGAATGCCCGCACACTAACTCAAAAGCGCCTTAAACTCAGTGCCCGCAACACTTTTACAGGTTAGCGATTGCAGGCATACAAAAAACGAAACCCAAAACCAAACCCCGCCCCCTCTGACTCGCAATCTTCTGGGGCGGGGTATGGCACTCACAATGGAGATTTCCTTTATGTTCGCAGATTACGGGCAGCCATCGCAACCCGCCCGACCAAGCTTTGTAGAAATACCCAATCCCCGCGTCACCACCACTAGGGGACGCATGGAAGTGACCAACGTTCGCCCTGAAAACGTCATGGGTCGCTTACTCGATAGCCAAGACAATCCAATACTCGAATGCGGACACACCGTTTATGTGTGCCTGAACAAGGCGGATATCCTGTGTCCCACAGAACAAGCCAACGTGATGAGTTGGTGGCAACTGGGGGAACAAGCGCTAACGACCTACACCGCACCCAGAAAATATTCTCTGGAATCTCTAATCAACCGATTGGACCTGCTCAACTTGGATGAACTGTATGCTTTGCGAACCTTCGTCTGTTTGGAAGCCGACCCGTTCAAAGCGTATTCCGGCACCGTCAACAGCGACCTATCCCATTTGCAGCTTTGGTTCCCCACCGTGCGGGCTCTTTGTCGTGTGGAACAAAACCAGTTAGCTGCTGCATTGTGTACTTGCATTGTGATTGCCCAATCCAACCAATCCGAAGCACCTACACCGGGCGACGGGAGGAACGATTAATTATTGAGTTGATAGAAGATGGCATCTAAAATTTCTCTTTTAGTCACGTTAGTGGGTTGAGTTTTTTTTGATGCCCCACTTGTCCAACCTAGAGCTAATTACGCCACGCAGAATATCTAGAACATCTTCCACGCGACTAATCCCCTAGAACGAGTAGGAGGCTCAAATGATGACAACAAACTTTGATATTAGGCTGGCAAGGACACCAAGTTTCAGGCCACAATTCGTTTATTCGCAAAATCTGGATTTTGTGCCTAGTCCAGACGATACTTTACCGTCGATTATTCCTGGTCTGAACAGTTTGCCAGCTCAATCTGATGGCTGTGAACGGGTAAGGGTAATGGTTTTTGGATCGAGTTACGGGGTAACATACACGATTCGCTGGCTTTACAAGCTACAGTTCGCTCATATCAGCGAGTGGAGTTTGCTTATGCCTGCTCCAAGTGAGGGTGAATTTATGAGCATTGTTACTAAGCGAATTCCATTGAATCCAACTAACTAATTGCCATAGAACTTGGTAACAACTTGGTAATAAATTGGTAACAACTTGTTCGGCGACGCTGGCGATTGTTTCATCTGTATCAAAAGCGATCGCCAGTTTCTTCTATCAGACACCAGTGAGGCATGACTATGACCAACGGCAACGGGCCTAACGGTGACACGTCAAACGGTGACACGCCCCAGCCCGATCCAATACAAAAGTTAACGGAATATGTCGAATCTGTGGAAATTTCTCTGGAAATCCAGGAAGATAAAACAGATGTCATTGAAGATCAGGTGGCAAATCTGACCGAGCAGATAACCGAGTTAAAACAAGAAATAAAAGAGATGTATGGAGATGAAGAGGACTGGGAACGTATGTCAAAGACTTGACGGGCTTATCACACGCCGTCAGGCTAAAAACCGATTGCAACGTTCCAAGCTGGAGCGAACCAAGCGCTTGCGAGATGAAGCTGCCTTGGGTAGACCTTTTAGAAAGTCTCCCCTGCTAGACTTCGTTGATGATTTGGTACATAGACCCCCAAATCAAGAACAGATGCGTCAGCTTAAGGAATTGCTTCTACAAGAACAGAAGGCGATCGCTAAACTCATTGCCTTAGTTGACCAGCACCTAGAGTAGCGGTCTGCCGTTCGCAAAACAGCCCAGCCACACCCGCTGCTGGGCAAGTTTTGTTTTTTGTGGATGAGGGGCAAGAGCGTTCGGGAATTCTTGATTTCGCTTGGTAAACGCGCTGGGTGGATTAGCTGCAAATTGGATGATTTTTCGGTTATCGTGCCGGAATTAAGCGAGTGGAAATGAGAGCTTCGGAAACAGCAATTTCCAACAGAAATTTCCGTAAAAATTGAAATATTTAAAGCAAGTGAGTTGGCTCCTAATCAAGAATCAAAAGCCTCTAAAGAATCGTGGGAACTAGCCAAGAAGCGACTCCTAGAATCCGGGCAGACCGATGAAGTGACAGCGCCGGAGGCTACTGTTACTTCTCTCCTTGGTGAAGCGGACAAAGCGGCGGATGAAGCTAGTGAAGTGTTGTAGGATATGGAGTGCAGCACGGGAGGTAAAGCATTCCAGAAATAGCAATTATCAATCATCTCGGTGAAATGTTGCTGGATACGCTCATAAACCCCTCCATTGTTATACCTCCAGAAGTGACAGAGATTCACGGCATTAGCGATGCAATGGTAGCCGATGCTCCTACCTTCCCTGAAGTCTATCCCCGCATTGATGCTGCCGTGAAAAATAAACGAGTGTTAATCTACAATTCTGCTTTTGATCTCCAAATTTTAAATTACTGTTGTCGGCTTCACAGTTTGCCGATTTTGAAGTTGGCAAAGCGCTCTGATTGTTTGATGCAATGGGTAGTGCAATGGGCCGGAAACTCAAGGTATTATCACAAAGATTATCAGTATGTTCCCCTCCACGGTAGACACCGAGCGTTAGCAGATTGCACGGCCGCTTTTGAGCTTATTAAACTAATGGCAGCGGATTCGGATCAAATCAATTGTCCCGTGCCGATTCCTGAGAATAAGCGCAAATCCCAAAGTCAATGACGCCGCGTTCAATGGAGAGAATGTCAGCAGTCTGGGAGAAGAAGTTTATGATGAGGCAATTGGAGTTATCCCCAAAACCATGACAAACCCCGAGCCCACTGACTATGCTGCTCTTATCCGCGCTGTGAGTCTCAACAGCGAACGAAAGCATCCTGAATGGCTAGACCCAGGAGAGCAGCTCTGTTCTCCCAAGTACGGACAAGGCGAGGTTATGTCTTGGGTGGGCAACACGCTTATAGTAAAATATCCCGGATACTCGATTCCCGTTCAATACAAAAATTGGCAGCAAGCTGTTGAAAGGGGTGAAATAGCCCCTGGGGAAGCATCTAAAACACCAGAATTCTTATCCGAAGCTGAAGAAAACGGTGCAGGTGAAATACAGCCTGCTAGCTTTTGTCAGGTAAGTGCAGCAGAAATTGCCGCTATTCCTCAACCCAAATTTAGAGCGGTTGCGCTTGAGTTAGCTTCACATCTTAGCGCGGTTCGCATTACCCCTCCCGCCTCTGGTTCCTTGTACGCCATTCCCAAAGACTTACCCTGGGCTTTACAAAATGCTCTTCGGGGATTGGGAATTCACCAACTGTATTCGCATCAAATTGAAGCCTTAGATTGCCTGCGTCAGGGCTGGGATTTGAGCATCGTCACTCCCACAGCATCGGGGAAAACCCTGTGCTACAACCTCGCAATTCTCGAAGACTGTCTGAAGAATCCCCAAACTTCTGCGCTCTATATTTTTCCGCTGAAAGCTCTAGCTTTCGATCAGTTTCGCAAACTCCAGCGTATTGTCGAAACCTTTCCTCAAGAACAGCGGGTAAAAGTTGGACAAATGACAGGCGATACTCCCTACACCGAACGTTTGAAACTCTTTGTGCCTCGTCCCCCCAATATTTTAGCGGTCAGTCCCGACTTGCTGCACTATCAATTATCCAAGATTCCGCGCGTCTCACAATGGGAACCCTGGCGAGAATTTTTGCGACGATTGCGTTGGGTGGTTATTGATGAAAGCCACTCGTATACAGGCGCTTTTGGTGCTCATTTTACTAACCTAATGCGCCGTTTGCGTAGGGCGGTTGACAGCGTGGGAGGCAACAGCAGCCAGCTCCAATTTATTTGTTCTTCAGCTACAATTGGCAACCCGCGAGACATGGCAATGAGATTTAGCGGTAGAATGTCTCAACCCGACCAATTGCATTTAATTGAAGGTAGCGGAGCGGGGAGTGCTGGAAGGACTGTTTTGTGTTTGGCTCCTAGCGACACGGCGAATTCCGATGCTTGCAAGATTGTATTATCTTGGCTGCAACAAGACTTAAGCGGAATTGTGTTTTGCAATAGTAGAGGAGCCGTTAAGAAGCTTGTTGATTTAATTCAAAAAGAAAGTACGCGACAGGGAAATAGTTATTTAGCACAAAAAGTAACGGCTTTTTACGGCTCTTTAAAAAGTGACCGTCGCCAAAACATTATTAGTCAACTACAACGAGGGAAACTTAAAGTAATTATTTCCACATCAGCGCTAGAAGCGGGTTTAGATTTACCGGAATTGGATTGCTGTTTGGTGAAGGGATATCCCGGTTCTATTATGTCCTTTCGTCAACGCTTGGGACGTGCGGGGAGAGTCAATCCGGGATTGGTAATCTTTTTGCCAGTTTCCCAAAGTTCCCTTGATTATTATTACGGTAAGCATCCCGAGCAATTGCTATCAGGAGAAGTAGAAAGCGCCGCCTTTAATCCCAATTATCCTACCATTGTGAGCAAACACATTGAATGCTGCTGCGTCGAAAGCGGTTTGCCTGCTGTTGAGGTAGAAAGTCGATTTGATCCTGTGGGAGGTGCGGTTGCGGAGGGACTGCTGGATCAAGATAGACTCTTCCTATCTCCCAATAGTACGCTCCGAGGGTGGGGAGAACCTCATGGGCGAGTCAATATTAGAGGCAACGCTATAGATGCTGTTGAATTAATTGATGAGAATACGGGAGAATCCTTTGAAGAAATGTCGCGCGACATTGCCTATCGAGAAGTCTTTTCCGGTGCAATTTATACGGCTTTTGACGAAAGCAACCGTTTAGTTACTTATCGGTGTCAGAGCCTAGATATCGACCAGAACAAAGCAATACTCCAACCCTTTGAAGAAGACCCCAGCTTGTTTACGGAACCTGATTTAGACCTGCAAATCAAACTTTTAGAAAACCTAGAAGACCCCCGCATTATCCCTACCAGCTTACCAGAAGCAAGGTTGAGGTTAACTTTGGGATGGGGCGAGATTACATCAGAAGTAACGGGCTACAAACTTTGTAAAAGAGAATACCGACCAACTTGCACTAATGTCAAATGTCGCCACCACCAACAGCCCCTTGAAGGTAAAATATGTACGTCTTGCGGTCGGACTTTGAAATCGATTGAAATGAATACACTTATTAAATCAGTCTCGTTCAATCCGCCCTATCAAATACAGTACCAAGCTCCCGTTGTTAAAGTTGAAGTAAATCCGGGTCTAATTGCTGCAATTACAGGTGAAGTTGACCGCCACAAAGCTAGTGCAAGAACTCAATATGGAAATGATATTCCTCAAGAGTTAAAGGGTTTGTTTGGGGGCAATGCAGTTATGGTTGCCCTGCACAGTATGGCTCATCAAATTCAATTAGCAGTTCCCCTCGTCGTGCTTTCATCTACTCACGATGTGAATTGTACGGTAGAGCAAGATGATTCGGGTATCGTCGCCTATTTTTTTGATACCACAGATGGGGGAAATGGAGCATCTGAAGAAATCGGAAAGCAGTTACCGTTATTCGCTGCTAAAGCAATGTCTCTAGCCTCAAGTTGCGACTGTCCTGACGGGTGCCCTAAATGCTTAATTCAGATTGGCTGTCCCCAACAAAACCAGGGATTGCACAAGAAAGTCGGTCTGTTTCTGCTTGAAGCAATAGCTACAAATTCTTCAATTTAACAGCCGATAAATTGTCCGGTTCCGATTCCTCAGAAAAATTCATGATATCCCAATCCACCCCATCATCGGGGAACAGGGATAATTGCCCTGGAGATACGTTGGACTGACCGCGATTGTGATACGAAAGGTGACACGCGGTACACAGGGCGATTAAGTTTTCAGGGCGATTGTCCTCCGGTATCCGGTTGCGATGATGCACCGCTAAAGTTAAAGCACAGCGTTCAGATTTGGTTAAGCCGCTTTGTTTGCCGGGTCGGAGGCATTGTTGATGGCACTTTGCACAACGCCAGCCCGCGTTTTCTTTCACCGAGAGCGCAATCTCTTGCCAATTGTCGGGATACCTCTTTGGTTTAGCCATAGTTTATTTCTCACCATTGGCGCGAGCCCTTTTCCTGTTACCAACTCCATCCTATTTATAGAGCTGCGAATCCCCTAAAGATGCCGCTGCAATAAATTTCCAAGTTTGCTTCAATCCATTGAGCGGTTTCTAGATATCCCAAAGCTACGGCTTGAAGCCGCACCGTGTTTGCATGGAACATATTGGTTGTTTGTGCTTCTCGAACTGCATTAATCCCTTGGAGGATGCACTCCGGTATTTGGATCGGTTCCTCTGGCTCTAGGGAACTGGGCAGCTTCCCCAAGAAACCGAGATATTCCTTTACCCGCAGCTCGAAGTTAGCCTCAGCTTCAGCTAAATCGGTGAAGTACCGGCCGTAATAAAAGCCACCGTCTTGACAGTTGTAGAAGTGCGTTACCCATTCCTCATTAGGACGCCATTCTCTGAGAGTAATGTAACCGGGGGCTTGACCGCCATCACCGGGGATAGGATGCGATTTTAATATGGAGTGACTTTGAGCGTTCATAAACACTTTGTGTGGGGTGAATGCGGAGAATGTCTAATCTATCGAGTTCGATAACTTGAAAACTAAGTAGCAACTGTCGCAGGGGCGTAGGGTGCATTGCGGGTGCATCGGTATTCTTTCATTTGATTAGTTAAGCGCGAGGTTTGAGAAATTGTAAAAGTTCATCTCCATGTTGTCCAATCGGGTTATAGCCTATTGGCAGCCAAAAGTAATCGGAAGCCCAATAATCGCCGTCAAAATCTTTCAACCACCAATCATTATCTACACCGCCCAAACAAATCTTTTCTACGTTGAAGTAAAGCTTGATTCGCTGAAAATTATTAGCCATCGGTTGAACCATCAATCAAAAAGCTGGGGGATACTCAAAAGCAGGTTGCCAGTTACTATTAATTAGCCTACCCGTTTTTGCTGCACTGTAGTTGCCTCTCAAAAAAGAGCGGCGCTTGGGTTCTGAATCACCCGTTTGCCGTATTAGCGTTTGAGCTAGCGGGTGGTGGCTGCTAATCAAAAACTCGTTCCTGGTGTTGAGCCTTTCTAGAAACCGAAGCTGGGGGAGCTGGTCGAATTTCCCACCCACCCCGCGATTGCAGCTAACGCAAGCTAGCACGAGATTCCAGATACCGTCAATGGGATGAGCGATGCCGTAGTTGATGAGAACGCGGGGGAAAAAGTGGTCTACATCCGTTAAATCTGCCGCACTGCTGATAATCGAAATATCGCCAAAGCAATAGAAACACTTACCCCTTTGATAACCGTTCAAAGCACCGCGACACGAAGTAATGTTGACGCGGCGAGCGCGATTCTGAGTAAATAGCAGGCTTTCGTCGAGGTCGCAACCAATGGAAATGAGATTGCGGGATACTTTCAACTCCCATGCCGTTTCCACCAACCGCCACCGCGCATCCACCTCTTTGGGTAAGTTCTGCCCCTGGTTTCCCTCCAACATCCCAAACAACTCATCAGTCAGGGTAATGACTTTAGCACCCCGGCGTTCACTACTGAAGAAATGCACGGGTGTCTCCGTTTTATTGACGTTGTGGAACTTGTCGAGCACTACCTTGAACCCTTCTCTCGCCGTAATCGAAATCAATTCTTCGTAGCTAATCTCACCCCGGTCGTATCGGCGGCAAGCTTCCAAGAAGGGGTAGGGAACATTGGTTTGTTGAGATTGGCTATCACACAAACGCAGGTGTTCCAGAGTATGCCGCGCATAAGCTTGTGCCAACTCCTCCAAGGTAATGGTGCTTTTACCACCGGGTGCTAACTCCAACAGCGACTGAGCTAGCGCAAACTTGTACGAGGCGACGTTCTTGCCAAAGAGAATAATACCCCGCCAATAATCCTCTATTGATGGTGCATCTCCCCAAAACTCTGACATACGCGCCTTGACAATAGTTCGTAAACTAACTACACTAGCTAGCAGGTTATCAAAAAGGCGATCGCCCAAGTCCGGTCAAAGTCGAGAGCGATCGCCCTGTACCCAAAGCAAATCGGATACAAGAGTAATGAAAGCACAGATTTACGTGAATAGGCACATCACTGCCGCCAATAAAAAAGCTAGCAAGCTGAGGGGAGTGTTGGTGGACGAGCGGGCTATCAGCATCAATACTTACTTGGGGTCGGTCTATGCAAAACGGGTAGAGTTCACCAGCGGCTGCGTGTTGATTCAGGATGCGAGCAAAGCTCGGTGTTCGGGAGCGACGATATGGATTGAAGCTGCATTTGAGAGTTTGGTGATAGATGGGGTAGCAGCAGACCGAGCGATGTTCAAAAAGGAGGGAAGATGACAGTCGTTCAGACAATCCCAGAATCAAGGCGTATTTAAAAATACCTGCATCCCGCGCAAGCTGAAATCGACAGTTTCCTCACTAGCAAGATATTAGATATGTTCAAAGGCAAAGAATACATGACTCAACAGCAGAAAGCCTTGGCTGAAGAATTCGAGGCTGGCCTCGAATCGGAGTACGCACTTTGTATAGCCCAGCTCCAAAAAGCAAAGCAAGCGATTGAATGGGCGACGGCAGGCTTAACCGAACAAGAGCAAAACTTAGCCAATTCCGAAATTGATGCGCTCCGCAAGTATTGGTACGAGCGGTTAGAAGCTCTCATCAATCTTGCATCCTGGAGAGCTCCGAAGTTGCTCCAACAATTGAACGAAAAATATCCGCAATCGCTATCTTAAGCACCTTATTAGAAGTTTAGTTCGAGAGTTTGGTGATAGGTGGTGTGATAGCAGACAAAACGAGGTTGAAAAAGGAGAAAGCATGAAGACAACGGAGCTCATTATTTCTGAACTACAGAAATCCTTGTCCTTGAAAGGTTTACAAATAAACAAACTGGATTCTCCCGTTACTAGCGGTTACTCGGAAGAATGGGATATCCAAGATAGCGAGGGGTGGAACTATGCAGGTTTTGGAGTCAAAAATGGGGGCTATGAATACACCCTTGCACCAAACAAATCTTTACCCTTTGAAGCTCAATCAACAATCGATTGGGTGCAAGCTGAGATTATCCGAATTCACCAATTAGCTTCTAGCACTGGCGCCCCCTAAACAAATAACCCGGAGCCTATCATGTATCGCGAATTAATCGAAATACTAGCAGTAGAGCTAGCCAGACGACAGGGATATTCCATTAGAAACATCAATACCAATAATCCCAAGTTTCAGGTCTACCCAGCAATGGCTAAAGTTTCCCTTGAAACCATTGATGGGTTATTGAAACAAGAAGGTATCAAGTTCAAAGACCAGGAAGTGTATACTATTGGGCGAACATCTTGCTCCCCCAGTACCAACATTCTGCTGTTGGATGAATTGACCGACAGACTGATCGTTAATCTAGCTAAGGTTAACGGACTAAAGATTGAAAAGATCTACTTGGGCGATGTCATTATCCAAGTGTATTTAGGAACGGTCAAAACGTGTTTGAGTGTAATCGATAGTTTCCTCTCACAAAGAAAGCTAGAATTGGAGGACTTAAAAGTGTCCGAAATGTGTCAGATACCAACCCTATCTAATCAGGAGTCATAACAATGTATCACGAATTGCTCGAAAGATTGGCGCTTATACTAGCCAAAACAGAGGGATGGGAGATTGAAGATATTCACGGCGACAATCCGAGAATGAAAGTGTATTTAAAAATGGCGGCAGCTTGCTTGGGTGAAATAGACAATTATCTGGAAGAACAAGAGGTTGAATTCGGGGACTTAGAAGTTAATGCAAGGTATCAGATGCCGCAGGTACTAAATCAGGAGGAAGGCTAACATGGCTCAACCCAATCAATACGATGCCGTACTCGGTGGCAACAGCTTTGGGCCACCCCCAGGAAGCGCGGTTATGGGAACAACCAACAGATACTCGGAACCAGAACACCGCCAATTTTGCTTGGACATGGCAGCAGCTCAGTTGCCAGTCACCTATTCTGACGGTCGCTTCTATTGGTCGGGCCCGTCTGTGATAGTTGACGACCTCCAAGATGTTCTCGGCGCAACTAAAGTCAAGTGCGTTTGGGATGAGCTGGGTTCTCAATTTGTGGTGTATCCCAGAGCCTACAGCCGGGAAGCGATCGCTCAAATGCGAACTTTAGATGAGGCAGACATTCTCAGCATTTACTTTTTCGTGCAGGCAAGAACGCAACCATACAAAAGGCTGGCAGAGAATTGCTTGAAAACTATCCATTCAGAATTCGGTTTAAAGGTGGAAATTTTAAAAGCTGTTACAACGGAGGGTGTTTCATAACTAACTACGTTTATTGATTGGGACATTTACTCAAGGTTTAAATGCCTTGCAGGTAGAATCTTTAAAATCAAAATGAGGAAAACAATCAATGAAAGTGCCAGTCACTTGGGAAGATGCCCAAAGCTTGCCCATCCCCGCTGATGATGAATTAGAACTCGTAGCAGGGTTAACAATGCAAGAGGTGTACAAAGTATACCGAGATAGGGGAGGAAGAGCTCTTATTGACGGCTCTTGTTACTATTTTGCACGGCAAGCTGGTTTCAGAATTCCTAAAGAAAAGTTTCCAGAGTTTTTGGAGTTCTGTAAAGCCAAATGGAAGCTCATAATCCAGTACCTAGAAACCGAGTATCGAGTCCGCTAGTCGGTTATTAACTCACAACACAATCAAGCTTTAACTATGCCGTATCTAAAGCTTGGTTGCCACATAGTACAAGAACAACACAGATTATGTTTGTAGCTCAATCCATCAGACAACCAGACCAGTTTTACTACGCCCATACTTTGTCGAGTGCTAGGCGCTGGAAAACGCGCAGGGGTGCTGACAAAGCTGTTGCTCAATACCCCAACAGTTACATAGTAATCGCTGAAGCGGAAATAGGTTCGCCAGAACACAAATCTCTGTTTCTGATAGCTCGCATCCAAGTAGAAAAAGCAGCAGAACAGGCTTATCGGAATCATAGTTCCGAGGCTTTCTCACCCGAATACCCTGACACTCATTTTGAAGAATTGGCGGTGCGGGCTTGGGAAGGCTATCAGCAGCAGCGGTTGCAGGAGGTCACAAGTTGAGCTTGTATGCCATCAGGTTCAAAAAGGATAGCAAAGTGCGCTATGCCACCGAAACGCAGGGAAATCCCGAATACAACGCCATTGATTCGGCTACTTTGGAAGGAGCAAAGAAGTGGAAAACGGAACGGGGTGCTAAAAAGTATCTCGAATCTCATGTTTTGGTAGGGCGGCAGGGTGAAAGAATCCAAGCGAGGTGGACGACCATCGAAGTTGTGGAAATCTCAGCGCAGCAGCAATATCACACCAACAATCCTGAAGTTATCCGCCAAGCTAAAGCTAAGTACGATAGCAAGCGCCCCGTCCTCTCATTTCGCCCAAAACCAGAGATTTTAGAATGGTTAGAGAAGGAGCGATACGAGAATGAAAGTGATGCCCAACTGCTGAATCGCAAGTTAGAAGAGTTGATGGATTTGGAAAGCATTAGGAAAAAGGAATAACAAAATGAGTATCTACCTCATTCAACTAAAGCAAAAAGAAGAAACGTTTTTCGGATATCGCAACAAGAAAGGTGAATGGAGTGCCGTAACAAACACTTGCTTTGCCACTAAGTTTAAAACAGAGAAAGGAGCATGGAGGGCGATTGAACGAGGGGATGACTTACTCCTTTCGGCATACGGAAGTGCTTGTTGGCACGACCTACTCCAGAAAAAAGGCTATAGCATTAACGTAGTTAACATTAATGTAGATGTAGATGTAAATGTAGATGTTGCCCCACCAGGAGTCTTTCAATAAAGGAGTTATAACCGTGAGTTATCTAATTAAAACTAAATAAAAACAACAGCTAAACGCATCCTTAGAAAGCATATTTGCTGCACTTGCGATACAGCCTACAAAAGAGAATTGGATCTGCCAAAGCACGATAAGCTAAGTATAATAGACGTAAGTGTTGTTGGTAAAAAGAGAGTGACCTGTATGAGATGGTGGAGTCAGCACAATGAAAAAGGATTTAACTTTAAGTGAAACAATGGATCAGGTCTTTGACATACTAGAACCTTTAAGCGGATCGTTAGGGGAACATTCTTTTTCGGTGACGTTTCACTCTCGCTCCAGGGGAGTTATTGAATTCATGCTGAATTGGAAGTGCTTCCAGGGTGAACTCCCCTTCAACAGTAAGGACGAGCTAATAGAGAAAGCGAGAGAATTGCTAGAAATGACCCAGGAACTCAAATCCTAAGTAAGTTAGCAACACCCAAATTATTACCGTGAACAATCCAACTGAAACTACTGACCTAGAGGAATTCAAAGCATACTTGCAAGACTTAGCTGCCGTGATGGAAAAAGTACCCGGCAGAACCGATTGGAAGTACAGGAGTTTTGAGGCATTGGCATTAGAATGCGGAAGGGTGATGGAACCCAAACCGCTGCCTAAAACCATCAAACGAGGTCAACCGAGACTTTGTTACGCCAATTGTCAGCAATTAGCCTTAAAAAACCGCAACCTAACTTATGTCGAAGGCTACGCAATGGCGAAAGGCGTATCTCTCCCGCTGCAACACGCTTGGCTGCTCGATACCGACGGATACGTCATCGACCCGACTTGGGATTCTCCGGGTTGCTGTTATTTGGGCATTGCGTTCAGAACGGCTTGGGTAAAATCAATTTGGAATTCCCGAAAGCAGAAGGGACGCACCGATGAATTGAGCATTTTGCAGGGGAATCACCTCGAAGATTTCTCGATTTTTAAACAAGGATTCCCGGCTGATGCTCTTGCTTGACTTTCGATGAGTTGAAGACCATTGTTCGTTAACTTAAATTATCGCTCAACCAAAGAGGAAATTAAGGCATGACTAATTACATCAACACAAATGAACTGGACGAACTCACACAAGATTTTTTATCCAGTTTTCCTTCTCATGTGCACATGAGTTGGAGCGAGTGGCAGGAAAAAGCCGAAGCTTACGGGTTGGATGAGAATGAGATTGCTGAATTGCAGCAGTACCTAGAGGTAAACAAGCAGCTCACCTCTCCTATGAGATTCGCCGGTCGCCAGTGGTGGCTGACCAAACAGGAAATCGAGCACGTCAAAGTCCTACAGGAATATTTGCCTACCACTTGGGAATCGGAAGTTCAAGATAGAATGCAGCGCGGTGGGTTGGGTTACTTAAACAAAGATTGGCGGTTAAAAGAAACGAAGAAAGCTAAGCGTTTAGTTAAGTAGCAGCAGGCGCAGCATAAAAGATGGCTGAGGGGGTGAATTTCATGAATGCCGCAGATAAAGCCAAGGAATTTGCAATTGCCAAACACGCCACTCAAAAATACGGCGAGCATCCTTATTCGTACCATTTGGCTCAAGTATCTCAAGTTCTGAGCGAATTCGGTTATGCAGGCGATGAAGCAATTGCAGCAGCGGGATGGTTGCACGATGTTTTGGAAGATACGCCAACAACTTATGAGATGCTGGTGTCCGAATTCGGGAAAGAAACAGCCGATATTGTCTTTGCCGTAACCAGTGAACCGGGAGAAAACCGAGTCGATCGCTTTCGCAAAACCGCACCAAAGATCCAGTCAAACAAAAAAGCTTTGATTGTTAAATTTGCTGATAGAATTGCCAACATCGAAGCCAGCATCCAAAGCAATCCCAAGCTCTACAAAATGTACGTTAAAGAGTTTCCGCTATTCAAACAACTCCTGTACAATCCGCAGGATATCGAGCTAATGCCGATGTGGAATCGATTGGAAAACCCGAACAAGTAAACTCAAGAGAACAGGAAATTTACCGTGGATACCCTCACTCAAACTATCTCAGGAGAGCAGATAAAGTGCTACTTAGAAAGTGTAGTTGCAGCAATGGAAGTACCGCCCGCCAGAGCGCATTGGAAGTACCAACGCTATGAAGAGTTAGTCTTAGACTACGGCTTCATTATGGAACCTCAGCCACTACCCGAAACGATCGAACCGGGCGCACCTCAGTTTTGTTATTGGAATTGCCAGCAATTAGTATTGGCAGATAGCAGCCTCACCTACGCCGAAGGATACGCCCTTCATGCCGCTGTCGGATTTCCAATTAGCCATGCTTGGTTGCTCGCACCCGACGGATACGCCATCGACCCGACTTGGGATTCTCCGGGTTGCTATTTTGGAGTTCCGCTTGCTACAGCGTGGGTGGAGTCTGTTTTAGAGGCGCGCCACCGCATTGATAATCTCAGCATATTTGACGGCAACTACATCGAGCGATTTTCCCTGCTCAAAGATGGATTGCCGGTTGATGCTTTTGCTAACTTACTGCGGTGAATTGAATTGGGTGTTGTTGAAAATCAATCAATCTCCAGACTCTCTTGATTCCCAGAGCAACTCTACAATTAGCTGAAAATCTTGAGTGTTTGGTGTATACCCGCAAGCCTCTTCCCATGCTGCCGTTAGAGCTTCCCATTCCTCTGGAGTCTCGGGTTTTTGGCGCACCAGGGTGAGGAAATTGGTTTTGATGCGCGCTTCTGCGGTGTCAACCCCAAACCGAACCAGTTGCATTTCAAACGCGGGATGGCTGCTGTTGGCGAGGATGTCAGCATAGTCGGTATCTAGCAAATTGATTTGTTCTAGCGGCGAGTCAGTCATTTCTCTACCTTCCATATTTCTTAGTGCCTACCTCACCATCATTTCACGCTTGACTCAGTTGGAGAGCGATCGCCAAGTCAGAGCACACAAAGTACACAGCAGCAGAAACTCGCTTGGCGATCGCACACAGTCCCGGCTATCCCTGGGTTTTTAACTTGCTATTCTGAAGTTGTTTTAAAAAATCAACAGGATGGATTCATTAACTTTTTTGCAGAACATCCTCACCAATCCCACCAACATAGAATCCATTTGGGACCTTGGATAACGAGGTAAGATTAAAAATAAATGCCATACTCCAGTAGCTTAACCGACGAGCGAGTAGGATCTCATCAAACCGTTATTGCCCAAGAAAAAGCAAACTAGACAGCCACGGTGGACATAACGACAAATCTTACAGGGCATTTTTCATCAACTCAAGAATGGATGTAACTGGGGCGACCTATCGAAAGACTTACAACCTTACTCTAGAGCAAGGGAAGAAAGGAGTTGTTGTCATACCGACCCGCGCTCGTGATTGAACAGTTCAATGCTTGGATGGAACGGTGGAAGAATTTGGTCAATAATTTTGAGCGGACGCGCTTATCATGTGACTGCCAAAATCAATCTATGTTTCATTCGGCTAATGCTCAAACGGTTGGCAAATGTGGTAAATGAATAGATATCAAATGGGTTCTAACAGTCCGCTAACCTGGCCCAGTTTGCTCAAACAGCCTGTGACATATTCCATGACGACGGGCTGCTGGGTATATTTGCCCGACCTCTGCTCGATTAAGCTGCGCCAAGTTAGCGATTCCAGAGATTCCAACAGGCTGGCACGAGAAGTCGTGGGCACAATGCCTACCTGTAATTCGCTGATTGTGGTCCATTCACGATTAATTGCTAACCAATACATGATGGTCTGCTCTACGGGTGACAACCGCTCAAATTGCCGATCTAATAATCGACGGATGCCATTGAATACAAGTGTCTTTTCTTCCAAAAATGCTGAAATATCACCCCCAAACAGACTCTGAATCGAAGTGCTAACCATTTTCAATGCCAGTGGATTGCAACTATAAAATTCACAAAGTTGGCGTTTTTCTGTATGAGTTCCCACTAATCGCTGAGAGTCAATTAATGCCAGCGATGCTTCCCAGGAACCTCTCAGAGAAAATGATCGCACCGCTCCATCAAAATTTTCAAATGTTCCAACTTCAGCGGATTTCTCACGACTGGTCAGTAGGATACAACTTCGATGACTCGATTCTCCAAGTAACTGAAATAAGTCACCATAGTCTGTGAAATCGGGCTGGTAGTATCCAGCGTAATTACCTGCTTGTAAGATTGTTTCTTGATTATCCAAAATCACCAGACAGCGATGAGTTTGGAGCCAGTACAGGAGCCGTTCTGGTTTTGCCTGGATATCTTGCCGGTTAGAAAGGAAAGGCACCAGTTCGGATAACAATTTATCTAAGGGAGGGGCGTTGCGGAGCGAACGCCATAAGACAAATTCAAATTGTCCTTGTAAAAGTTGAGAGACTTTGGCAGCTAAGGCACTTTTACCCATGCCGCCCATTCCGACGAGTGCAATCAGTCGGCAGCGATCTTGAATGATCCACTGAGTCAGTTTTTCAATCTCTTCAACCCGACCGTGGAAAGTAGAAACATTGATCGCCTCACCCCAATCGATTGAACGTTGGACTTGAGGTTGGGGATTGGGGGGCGGGGCAGCAAGGTGGGTGAGAATACCACGTAGATTTGTTTTGTTGACTTTGCGACCCAAGACCTCACTCAGGAGCTTCCAGAATCGGGGACCAATGTCCCGTTGTAGATAGTTGGTGGAATAGCCTGAGCGCTCGGCGATGAGATCGTATGTCAAGTTGTTCCAGGCACCAAACAACAGGGCAACTTCGATCTCGGTGAGAGGTCTAGCGATTGTGCGATTGACCGCATGGGTGATGACCTGCAATCCCTGCTCAAATTCCATAAATTTATACCTCTGGACAAATATTAATCTTATCTAAACCATACTTTCCATACTTCAACTCCATACTTTCCTGTAAAGACGGTACCAGGGAGTTTTGATAGATTATTAATTACCAGGATTTTTAAATTTTTGAAAGTTTAATAGGGTGGATCTAGCGAAGCTGCGATAAGGGGCAATGTAGATAATTTGGCAGCTTTTGATAGTTGAAATGATCTAGATGACAATTAAGCAAAAATTACTGACACTTTTTCTGCGTATAGATTTTAGCTATTTATTGCCGGCGGGCTTCCAACCAGATTTTGTAATAACTACTCAGAAGCCACAAAACTTATTGCTTCTGCGAACATTCAATTTTAGGTTTCTGAAAGCATTACACAGTAGCGGCACTTAGACAAAAAGTGAGTTAAAAAGTGGCTTCAAACCTAGGCATAAAAAGCATTCCCCTTTTAAAAAGCCTCAAGCGAGATAGGGCAAGAGTTTCCGCCGTTTTTAGGTTATTGGCCTCTTCTTCTTATTTAGACTGTTTTTGGCTTCTTTAGAGACGAGGAAATATCTAGGTTCCACTAAGTCCCTGTACGCATTTCCAGCTAGATTGCCAGCAGTGGTGATAGCCTCTCTATTGATCGCACAGCTAAATAGATAGCTACTACTGAAACAAGATTTTCTAAAAAACAAGAACTTGCTTTTGCTTGAATCTAAATCCACTACATTTATATTTCCCAGGAAATAATTTATGGCTGTTGAAATTTTACAAACAGACGACCAGTATGTACTAAACCACTGCACTAAATTCCTTGCCAGAGATAATACAGATCCTCGCCATAACTTTGGACAATTGACTGACAACGATCCTCGATCTCGGATTGCTGAACCTTGGCGATTTCCGATTATCGATAGTTACAGCGATGGTAGTGATTTTGTTAAGAGTTATTCTTCCAATGTAGTGACTTTCGTATACCAGCAACCAGGGGCAACTGCACCCCAAAATGTTGCTGTGATTGGGACTTTCGCCAACCTTTATGAGCCAATTCCACTCAAGCCTGTTAACTTTATTGGGGAACCCACAGGATATTATGCTTTATCGATTGTGGTACCAAAAGCACAATTTCACACTTATAAATTTATCGTCGATGGGCAGGCAATTATAGACCCAATAAATCCCCAGCGTGCTCAGCTTGACAACGGTCAACTATGGTCACGATTTTTTACCCAATTGTGTACTGAACCATTAAACTTTGAAGACTGGGAATTTGACATTGTAACTCGATTAGTAAATCATATTTTGCCTTTCAGAACTGAGGAAGGGGAAAACTTTGTGAACCGTTATTACAATTTTTTGGGTAAACAAGATAAACAAGTACAATACGCCTATGCTTATCGTCTAGATGAATCTGTAGGAGCAGCAAACTTTATTGACAACATTTTAGCTAGGGAAGAGAACCATCATTTAATTGATTACAAAATTTGCTTAGATCAAATTAACCGGATATTGAGACAGCGCAATCCCTACGTTGAGCCAAAAGATGTCTCTAAAGAGTTGTACATCGATTTGTATAACGAAATGGCTACTAACCAAGTCAATGGTTGGAATTATCAGCAATACCAAGAACCTCGTTTCTTCCTCCAATTACTGCGACGCCACACATTTACAGGTGCCTTTTCTCATCCT
Organism: Microcoleus sp. MON2_D5; assembly: GCF_036701905.1. Lineage (NCBI taxonomy): Bacteria > Bacillati > Cyanobacteriota > Cyanophyceae > Oscillatoriales > Microcoleaceae > Microcoleus > Microcoleus sp. MON2_D5. The sequence continues at coordinate 34,531 of NZ_JAUBRM010000053.1, read as the reverse complement.
AAATATGGTGGCAATGTGGGAGGAACAGGTTGGGCTTATCTATCAGAAAGGTATAAAGATCAGAATGGTAAAACCCTATTTGATTGGCGCAGGGCGATAGAAGCACCCCTCGGACTTAACAGCGATTATCGGGGCTAATTGATTTCATCAGGAGAAGATATATGCAAACTGAATTTGATGTAGTAATCATTGGTAGCGGCGCTGGAGGTTCTCCTATTGCCTACACTTTAGCGAAGGCTGGAAAATCAGTGCTGATCCTGGAAAAAGGTCCGTTATTTAGACCTCAGTATCAGAATCCTCAAGGGTTAAGTGACTTTAAGCGTGACGAATTGTTTGCTGATGGCCCAGAAAAGCGCATCCGCGTTCCTGGAGTTGCTAACCTCAATGAAGCCTTTTATTCTAGTCACGTTGAACCAGATATTAACGACGAGCCGCATATCTACCGCGATCCCAATGGGCAAGATAGAGCCACAATCGAAGGCTATACAGCTCAAGTAGTAGGGGGCGGTACTCAACTTTATGGTGGTGTTTCTCTACGGTTTACGCCTACCGATTTACGCCTACAAAGCTTTAATGCTGGACGTAGAGACTTGAAGAATGACCCGAATGGCGATGTGCAGAGAGAAGCGCGTGATTGGCCTGTCAGTTACGACGAACTAGAACCGTACTATGTGAAAGCTGAATACCTTGTAGGTATCAACGGCACCGCCGACCATCAGCTCAAGCCTTTTAGTAAAGATAGTTATCAACCGCCCTTAGAACCTAACCCAATTAGCAATTATGCGAAGTTTGGTATGGAGAAGCTAGGTGAACAATTGGGTGCAGGTAAGCCGATTAAGCCCTACCGCGCACCTCTAGCGGTGATTACCCGCGATCATGAACCTAGTGGTCGCAAAGTTCCCAAAGACCCCGAAACTCTCAAAAGCAGTTATGTGAACCGCTTTGGCTGTCCTTTAGGTGTGAAATCAAATACTTGGGTATCTTTACTCAGCCCGATCACTAATTTACCAAACTTTGAAATTCGGACAAACTGTGTAGTCACCCATCTAGAAAGCGACGGGTCCAAAATCAGCCGAGTAGTGTACCGCGATCCGAGTGGCAAAACCAGGTTTGTTCAAGGAAAGTTGGTAATCGTAGCCTGTTCTGCCATTGAATCGATTCGGTTGCTGAAGCTCTCAGCACAGCTCAGTTCCGAATTCAATAAACGCATCAACCAAAATGATTTACTGGGTAAATACTTCCTGACCCACTGTTTTGGAGGTGCTAGCGCCCTTATGCCCACCCGCAGCGATAAGACCTTAGCTCTTGATGCTGATTGGGCAACCGATGCTTGCGCTACTGACGACTTTCTCAAAAGCAGAGGACTTTGGGCAGGTGGAGCAATCTACAACAATACTTCTGATCAAGCCTTGCCTATCTCTCTCGGACGTACCCACGGTAGTCGAGATTTAGACACGCTTTGGAAAGGCTTTATCGAGGACACCAGTTTAGCTGCTCAAGGGTTGACGGACTTTTTGGACAACAACATGGGTAGGGGTTTATCGGTCAGCTTTATGGCCAATCAAGTACCCCTGAAGACCAATCGGATTGAACTCCATCCCACGATTCAAGATAAGTGGGGTCGTCCTGTGGCTCACATCATCAAAGAATGGCATAGCCACGACAGATATCTAATGGACACCTTGGCTGAAATGTGTGGCCAGATTTTGAAACTGGGTAGTAATTCAATTTCAGGCGAATTCAAATTTGAATTTCAAGGTCAGGGTGGCGTGTACCTGGCAGAAAATGCCTTGGCACGGATTGCTAACCACATTCTTGGAGGAGCAAGGTTTGGTACTGACCGCAAAGACTCAGTGCTAGACCGTAATTGCAAAGCTTGGGACTTTGATAACCTCTATGTTACCGATGGCTCATTTATGCCTACTTCGGGAGGCGCAAACCCAACCTTGACAATTCAGGCCAATTCTTTCCGGGTAGCTGACGAATTACTTAAGAGGCTTTAACTTTATGGACCCAGCATTTAACGATATTCAAAGTAATCCGTGGAACGAGATTTTCAAAGTCGTCTTCTTTCCCGATCGCATTTACCATGCTGAATACCTTAACGCTACCCGTAGCCCCCGCTACCGTTACAATGTGCGAGAGGTTCGCAGCTACCTGGGTATCAATGCCCTGAAGGGAGAAGTATATCTCGATGGAAAGTTTATCAGTAATTTTTTGCGACTGGAATACAGATCCAGTCGTTTAGTAGAGCAAGTACGCGAAAAAAAGCGATTGCTCAGTAGTGCTGTGATTGCCTGGGTGAGACTATTACCAGAAGATGAAAGCAAAAAAGCAGAGTCTAGGGTAAAGCTGCATTATTGCCCGTGGATTGATGCTTACGAGGTGGAGATTTGGGAAACCCTAGAAGCTCCCGCCACCAGCTACCACGATTTTCAGATTTTGGATCAGATGGGGCGTAATGGGCCGATTACGCGAGTCAAGGCATTTAACCCAGCTTTGCAAGATATCAAAAAACTGACGCAGATAGAGCTGGCATTTCGTGAAAACGATCGCAATTTACCCACTGGCTACCAAATTAGTGATGCTGACGCAGCTTGGGACAATGACTATTCGCGATCGCACCAAGAACCACGCACCCAAGAACCTAGTTCATCGCAAAATACCATTGAGGATCTCAACTACCTAATCAACTTCCAACGCGGTTGGTTTTTAGAGGCACCGGACATTCAGCCTGTGCGCTATCGCAATGCCATGATGGATGGCGACAATCCCGAGCGAGCAGACAACAACATTATTAATATGCGCTGGATTGTTCAACGGGAACTAGGTGGTTCCACGATCTTCTTCCATGAAGTAACAATTCCTCCCGGAACAGTGGAAGGCACTCACCAACATATTGGTACAGAAGAATTGTATTACATTACCGAGGGAGAGGGCATAGCCTATATGCGTGCCGGCGACGATCCGGCCACAGACAAATACCCGACTGTAAAACGTCAAGTCATGGGACTGGGAAGTCGCGAATTTAAAGAACTCCCGGTGAAACCAGGTAGCGTTATTTTCACCAAGAGTGGTGGGATGCATGGCATTAGTAACCCTGGTACAGCACCCCTAAAATTCGTTGCTTTTTTGTATCACACCATCTAATCCTAACCTTTGCCATGTTTATCCTTCATTCTGACAGTGTTTTTCAAGTTGATCCCAATACCCCGCCTGACTATAGTCGGGGCAATCCGCTGCTGAAATTGCTGAACTTTCTCGAACGCGCCCAACTAGCGGCTGAACGTGAATTCTATTTGAGTGGGGAGTTCCAATATTTATTTCCCTATGAATCCCTGGTTTTATATGGACCTAGTGGAAATGATGCTAATATTCTCGACCCGACTCAGCAAGACAATAAAACAGATTTCCAAAAGCAAAATATCAAGGATTTTGTAAGTACCGACACCTTTTTGATTCGAGGTTTGGTGACTGTGGGAAACTGGACAGGGCCGTTTTTACGAGTTTCTTACCGTGGTGGCCCTGATACTAAATTATCCGCTGCTGCCAACCATAAACTAGGAGAAAAAATTAAACTCTGGATTAAAGTGGCAGATGTAGCAACTCCTACTCCGCTTTTGGTGCCGTATAATCCACTGAGTGATCGCTATGAAGTTGAATTTTGGGGTTATCCAGGCAATGATCTGCGAAGTCAGCTAGACGACAAGGGGCGCAATGCTCTCGATCGCGGTGAACTTCAAGTACGTAATGACTTAGTACATGGTAGCATAGCAGACTTCAACCGAGAAGTATTAAATGATCGCTATATACTGGATGTTGCCCCCACAAACACGATGCATCCTGTGTTACCCCTCCATGTGGAACTTGCTTGGGCAGATTTTAGCGAAAAAATTTGGGACTCCCAAAATGGGGCAAACTACCACTACGAATTCAACATGATCCTCCGTGGATGGGATCACTTTTTGGGAACAGGTATCAGTCCTAACCCTCACGGTGGTATTGGCTTTTTGGAGTATCGCAATTTGATGTCTAACTATGGGCGTTACTCTAGTAAACCTGAATTGGGCCGCCAGTTAAACTCATGGAACTTCAACGCCTTTGGTAGCAAAAATTTTGGCGGCGGATTTGAACCATTCTTCGCCGTAGATTACATGGATTTGCACATCCTCAATGCTAATTGTGGCATCGGTTTACATCGCCATCGTGACAACCAAGAAGTCTTTTTGATGATGGATGGTCAAGGCTTTATGGTAGTGGGTGACTGGTGCAAAATGCCAGAGCGAGAACGCAGCTTTGAAATACGGACATTACAGGCAGGACATTTTGTCATGCTAAAAGGTGGTAATCTCCACGCTTTAATGAATGCTACTGATGAACAAGCTTCTTTGTTTATGTTCGGGGGATATGATTAAAATTGGGCGTCAACTTAACCATTTGACCCCAATTTTTTGATAGTAAGCGGCATTCTCTCTATGTCGCTTGCGTTCTTACTTAATCAAACCCAGTATTTTATGATGCTTAACTAAATAGGTAACTACATCTGTACTTCCACTCCGCACTAAAGCTCGCGAAAAATGTTAAAACTTATGAAAGACTCTCTCTAATGAAATGCGTTGTTTTGGTTGATTTAACTCTACAGAGCCCGATTAACATAAATCATTAAAAACTGCATATCAGTTTAGTGGCAAAGCTACCCAAGAGATGAAGGCTGCAATCGAAGCTTTAGAGAAACAGAATGTTAAAGGCTACGTAATATATCTTCGCTCTAATCCAGGTGGCTTCTTTAGAGCAAGCATTGATATTGCTCGAATGTGGCTTTCTAGCGGCGTTATTATCACTTCAGTGGATCGAGGGGGAAAGCCAGAGCAAGAATTGGCAAACAATGGCGCACTGACTCAGAAACCGCTCGTTGTTTTAGTCGATGGCGGCTCTGCCAATGCCAGTGAAGCCTTTGCCGCCGCATTACAAGAAAACCAGCGATCGCTCCTAGTAGGAACGCAAACCCTCGGTTATAATTCGCTTCAATTGATGCAGGGACTCCAGAATGAAACGGGTCTTTTGGTGACGGTTTCAAAATGGTTGACGCCCACAGGACGAGATATTCAGGGAACGGGACTTGTTCCTGATGCAGTCGTAGAAATGACCCACCGCCAACGGCAAGACCTGGTTGGCGAGCGTAAAATTGGCACTGCCGCCGACCCTCAATTCGCGAAGGAGTTAGAAATGTTGAATCTGAAGTTGAGAACTCCCAGGTAATCGATTATTCCTCACTGCTATTTAACTTACTATGCTGAGGTTGTCCTAAAAATCAACCCAATGAATTTATTGACTTTGTTGCACAATTTCCTCACGAACACCACCAACATCTTGAATTTCGTGCTGTCGGTCGAACTGGCGGTTGCTTGCACCTGCGGGCTGTGGCAGGGCTTTTGGCTCGGTGAAGCAAGTGTTAGCAAAATAGCCCTACTAGCTACAATCGCCACAATCATGTTTCGCTTGTGGCAATCATGGCCGCATGAGTGGGTCTGGTTCGCGACCTGGCCTCAATGCGCGTTCTGGGTGTTTGTTGGGGGATTGGTCGGCTGCACTTTCAGGTGGGGTGTCGAACGAGCGTTTTCCCCCGACTGAGAATTTAAGGATAGCGCAGTGGAGGATTGGCTCAAAAAAAACCCCCAGGAGAATTACCATTGAGGGAGAGTTAAAAATTCGTTAAATTTATTTCGCGTTCTGTTCGGAGTTTGAGCGATCGTCCTACCTCCTTCACCAACTCACAGATTGTTGGCGAAAACCGACAGCCAATCCTGAGATTCCAATCACGCAATATCTCTATCACCAAGTGGTAGTGAATGTATTGCTCCAAAGCATACCTGTTATATCGCTAGAGTTTGGTCGTCCATCATGTGCAGAAAAGGAAAAGTTCTCTCCAGGGGCACCGCCTATCAAATATCCGAGTATATCGTCAATATAAAGTGGAGGAAGTACGTTTTTTGGATCGATAACTGCTGTTAGATTGCCAGAAGAATCGGAAGTGAACTGTAATAACGGAAAAGTCGATCGAAGATCGTTAATTGTATATCCATAGCTATTGGTAATGCTACCTGTCACTGTAAGGCGTACATACACGGTACGAGATGGTAAGAAGTTTCTGCCTTTCAGAGTAAAGGTGTTTCTATCATAGGAATCAATCACAGGTGGCGGTGGTGGCGGTTCTGGTTTTAGCGTGAAGGAAGAAGACGCAAATCCACTTACACCAGATGTATTTTTTGCTCTAACTTGCCACGTATAGTTAGTAGCGTAATTGAGTTCCGTTGCAATTTGAAAACTCGTGCCCGTGATTGGTGTTAATGGAACGATTGCAGTACCGCCGCCCCTGACTTCTAGCTCGTAACTATCTGCGCGACCATCCTGACCCGCCCCCGGATCGTGCCACGATAGCGTAGGTTTTCTATCGACTCCAGTTGCCCCTTGCGATGGCTTATCTAGAATCGGAGGCGCGGGAACTGGTCGAACGACCATAACAATTTTTTCTGGTTGAGTCCTCAGTTCGCAGAGCGATTGAGAAACACGCAGCTTATTCCCTACAGCAAGTTTTGCATTCAGTGCAACTGCGCTTGTTGATTGTGGCGATGCAAATGCTGTTCCAGCCAGTTCCCATACTCCGTCTTGAGTTGAAAGATAAACTTCGATTAATGAACCCGGTACAGTATTACCGACAACAACACTGGTTGTTCCGCTGTAAGCAGGTTCAACTATTATTGGTGGCTTTATCTTGGGATGCTGCAAAACTTCAGCCGCATTTGATTTGATAGGAGTGTCGTCACAGGCCCACTGCAAAACCCAAATTTTATCTTTCTCTCGAAGATATGGTGTAACTGGGATAATTGCTTGTGTATCGTAAACAGCAACAAAACCACTGATGGGAGCTTTTTTCCCAGTTTGGTTATCCGCTCGCCAGACTTGTAATATGGCTCCCGGATGCACCCCTTCTACAAACACAGCTCGACTGCAAGCATACAGCGGTTCAAGTAATTTTACACCCGGAATGCTTGCCGTTCGCGGATCGACTTTAACTGCTGGCGAACTTTGCGGACTGGATACAGAACATAGTTCTTGCATGGCGGTCACTGAACCGGAGGGCAACGGATCGACCATAAAATCGTACACAGCGCTGTTAGGTGGAGCCATGCCACTGTACTTGGTTCCATTTACCTTAATGGAAACGAGCGCACCGGGTGTAAGATTTGCAACGCGAACAAACCTTGCTCCAGAACACAAGGGAGGAATGATAACGGGTGCAGGAACCCCCTGTGGTTTTTCAACACGTACTTTAGGTGAAAAAACGCTATTTTGCTCGCATTTGACCCATAAGTTTTGTTTTATTGAAATCGCATCTCCTTCATCGAGAGGCTTGCTCACTCTCAACCAGAGGGCATTCCTGTCGAATCCAGCGACATCGACAATTCCAGAGCCTCGTTGTAATGTTACAGTTGCCCCATCGTACACATTGCTTACCAGCACTGCTGTCTGGCAACCCAGCACTGGCTGTTTGATAGTAGGTGGCGGAAGTTGTCTGGGAGTTGCTGGATCGGGTTGACCAAAAACGCTGGGTCCTTTACCTGCTGGTATAGATTGCCATGCAGTTACCGTTCCCGCAGGAAGTCCTTCGCTTAACTTCAATCGCGCGCCATCTTCCAAAGCAACGGCACTGCCTTTAGTTGAACCGTTGAATTCAACCTCAACTTTGGTACCTGGAATCGCCCCAGTAATCCACAAATATTCGCCGCATTTATAGAGATGACTCAGAAACCCAACGTGTCCAAGTTGGCCGGGCACTGACGGCACATCTTGTACTGATACGCTTAGAGATTTGGGTGGATCGGGACTTTTATCTCCTCCCAGTTCTTGCCGAGCCATTAAAATATCGCCATTTTGAAGGGTGACTCCTGGGAGCAGCGATATTCGATCGTCACCTCCAGAAGCAATGCCTTTGGCTATATCTCTTAGATTGGCTCCAACAGCAACAACCAAAATAGTCGCTCCTGGTAATGCTCCTTGAATGCGTAAGGATGTGCTTAATTCCGATACGGGCCCAACAATTGTTGGTATACATAAAGGCATAATTTCTTCCTCGCTATGTTGCAATAATTAAGACGATAAATAACTCTTCATTACTGACTATTTAGAGTTTTTTCAATGCTGTGTAGGTTCAAGTTCAGATTAACTTAGCTGTCTAGCTTGAGGTTGCCAAAATGGCAAAAATACGGGAAATTGCTAAAACTGCTAAACTTTACGCACCAAGAGTTTTAGATGTTACTTCGATCGGTGGTGACAGCTCGCATACTGAAATGTCAGCACAAAAAAATACATAGCTTGACCACCGAACTCTTGAGCATCAGCGATACCATCAGGATAACTTTGACCCAAAATGCCTTACCAGTCGCATTTTCGAGTGACACTCATTTGCGGTAACTCATTTGAGCTACAGTCTGACTCTGCAACCACTAAAACTAAGAATCGCGCAATCTCTGTTGCCGATCACCTCACACCGAATCATCCATCCACCCGCACTCCAGGCAATCCCAATGCACCGGGGGTGTTTCGTACTTCGGATAAGTCATTTTACATTGGGGACACCGGCCGGTAAACAAGGGGTGGGTGTCCAAAAGTTCTAGCTGCTGTTCCAAAGTCCACCGCTGCGGAGGTTGCAAGATTAGTTCGCCGTTGTAGTAGCTTGCACCTTCGGGTTCCCACAGTTCCTCTGATGCGGTGTTGGGGTCTTCTCGAAAGTCAATGCAAGTATTGGTGTTAGGGCCTGTGGGATGGACGGCACAGACGAGGTGTGGGTTGCGGGCGTAGAGGAGACAGCGATCACATTCAGGAATTTTGGGCATGGCGGGGGGTGTTGGGGTTTTGGGTTTGGGTTTTTTAGTTTCCCAAAAATCTGGGTGTTCGGAGCGATTGCACTCGTGTCAGAACATTGCTGCCTTAAGTAGATAGGTAACGAGAAACACAACCATGTAAAGAATTGTGAATATACATAGGAATGGGTTCCAGTCCAAAAAGTCCAGAACCGTCGTGCCGCTGCAAGGGAAGCATACTGACCACCACCATGAGCTAACAGATGGAGGGCTAGTGATGGATTCCTCAGCAGTATGTCACAATGGAAACGTATGAACTTCCACGTCCGAAAAAGAATTCATTTAAGAGCGCTCACACTTCCTAACCCCGAATCTGATCACATCCAACTCAGTGTCATACAGTAAGCGGACTCCATTAAGAGCGATCGTTCTCGGATTCTATCAATCCCTTAAATAGCTATCGTAATGTTAATTGGATATTAAACTTTACAGATTGAGTGAGGTGCGACAAAATCGGCTACACTTTTAACTCCAGCAACAGTTACCGTTATCATTAAAATAAAAGTTTAGCAAAATTATTTATCCCGAAAAAATGCCAAATCCCAAAGAAGTTTTTGACTGTCCCCTTCAATACTGGACTTTTTTAACATCTCCGACCGATTCTCAATTTGAAGGACAATATTTTGACCGCAAGGAGGCTGGTCGCAGAGAAGATAATGGTTGCGTTAGTAAAGGTCAAATCAAAACTCTTCTCGACCAAATTACAGAATGTATTTCTGCTTTTGCCAATACTGACGGGGGACTTTTAGTTTTAGGAATTTCGCAGACAGGCGAAGTAAAAGGCACGAACCATCTCAATGAAAATCAAATTAATCAAATAACAAACATTAATAAACTGCTAGTGAGCCAGTCGGCAGTAGTAAAATTTTATGAATGTCAAGATGCTTCGACTTCGCCCAATAAAATTTGCTTGATTTACGTTCCAGGTAGCGAACGTGGAATTTGTGAAACTCTGGAAAGTCCCCCAAAAGCTTGGCGAAGATATGGGTTTCAAAACCTTTGTTTAACTGACGAACAAAAAGAGCGACTTCGCCGCGATAAAAAGATTGTTGATTTTGAAAGGCAGTATTGTTGTTCCTACAACCCTGACGAGTTAGATCGAGGGGTTTTAAACGAATTTCGACAGGTATTTTTGAAAGAGGCTGAATATAATTACGATGACGATCAGTTACTTTATGAAGCAGGAGCTTTGATTAAAGACGGGAGTAACTATGCTTTTACTAATGCAGGCTTACTATTTTTTGCTGCTAATCCCCAAAGAGTTATGCCTTGGTGTTATATCCGGCTACTGCGATTTGAAGTTGTGAATGAAGATAGAGATAGAAGACGACTGCCAACTTTTGAAAAAAAGTTTAGTGGTTCGCTTACTAAACAAATTCGCAATTTGAGGACTTTTTTTCAAGAATCTGCATTTTTTAAACTTTACCAAAGAAGAAATATTGATGGGGGGTTTACGGAAGAACCTGAATATCCTTACCTCGCTATTGATGAAGCAATTGTCAATGCAGTAGTGCACCGAGATCATGCTGTCAGATTGCCCATTGAATGCGAATCTTATAAGGATGCTTTTGTAGTTCGCAATCCGGGGCGTATTCTCCAAAGAGATCACGAAGTTCCCTCACAGTTTACGCTCGCTAATACAATTCTTAACTCTACACCTCGCAATTCTAAATTGATTGAATGGCTTAAAATAATGCGCGATCAGCGAGGGGCTGCCTTTGTTAGGGCGCTGAGTGAAGGTACTAAGCAAATGCGCGATCAAATGGATAAGTTAAGTTTACCTGCTCCTTCGTATAAAGTCAATCAGGCTGAAACTACCCTAATCTTGTACAATAATTCAGCCGAACGCGAGGCGAAGTTCGCTGAAGAGGCTGTACTTGAATATAGTAAGTTTACTAATTTATTCCCCCTAAGTTTTAATCTGGAAAATGGGGAGAGTCTAGATAGAAAGTTTTTAGATCAAAGACAAAAGGATATTATGTTAGCCTTGAAAGATGCGCTGCTTGCGAACGGCTGGTATATTGACTCTTTAAAGTTTGGAAGTATTGTAACTCACTATAAAGGCGCACATATTCCTCAGAATGAAACTATGGACAAAATTGTGAGATTCTATCAATCTTATTCATTTCAGTTGCGACGATACTATGAAAGTTATTATATTTGTATCAACCCGAAATTAGAGGTTAAAAATATTCAAAATATTTTAGATTTGCTTACAGACTATCCGGCTGATTTTTGGATTAATAAGACAGCTTTGGCTAGATGGCAAGGTAGTTGGTACTATGGAAAAATTATTTCAATCAGCCATGAATGGACTAATCTATATCTCTTTGATTTCGACAAAGAAGAACAGGTTTGCAGTCAGTTAGTCATTCCCGATATCCCACTCAAGACGCTCGAAGAAATTATCAAAAAAAAAGGAATAAATTTTAATTTTTCTAGCTCCATTAGAGAACTGAGTTTATCGGCAAAACCAGGTTCAGCCAGAATTAGAGCAGAGAAAACAATGGCGATTGCCAAACAGTTATATCAAACTATCTTCAAACCTCTAGTGTTTGGAGGGATTAGCATATCGATGAAGTCCTCACCATTATTACTATCCGAGCGAAAGCGCTCGCCAGGCCTGCCAAACAGGCGCTCGCGACATTTAGAAGTTAACAGCCTACTCGAACCAAGCGTCGAATTCCATCGACGCCAAGAAGCGGTAGATATTCGGGAAGGGATTACAAAATTTGGGGCTTATAGCAGCGAACCAAAAAATATTGAAATTGTCCCCATTTGTCCGCCTAATTACCGAAAAATTATGGGCGAATTAATAGAAAGACTAAAAACAGGTAAATATAAATATCGAGGTTCCGAGCGTACCTTTAGCACCCGATTTACTTACAATTCAATTATTACACCTCCTTCACCCGAATCAACTTTAGATGAATGCAAGCGCTTGTTAAGCGAACATTCTAATTGGATAGCCGATGAAAGTTTGAGCCGAATTTTGTTGATTTATACACCCAAGGGCAGGTATTCTATAGATGATGAGAATTCTCCTTATTATCAGTTAAAACGTTTTCTATTAGAACAAGGTATTCCGTGCCAAATGCTTGATACTCCTACTCTAGAAAAGCCCGATTGGAAAGATCTAAACTTGGCTTTAAATCTTGTAGCAAAATGTGGGCTCACTCCTTGGGTATTGCCTGATGCTATCCCTGATGCAGATTTCTTGGTGGGTTTATCTTACACCCAAGAAAGCAAAGGTAGTCGAGGGCGACTTATGGGCTATGCAAATGTTTTTAACCAGTATGGAAGATGGGAGTTTTATTGTGGCAATACGGAAACTTTTCCTTACGAAGATCGAAGTCAATACTTTGAAAAATTAATTTTACAGACTTTCGAGCGCTTAGAACTTTCTGAAACTCCTCATATTTATTTCCATTACTCCGCTAAATTTTCCAAGGACGATCGGGCAGCAATTTTAAAAGCCGCTCGCTTGGTAAGACCCCAAGGTACTTACTCCTTTGTTTGGATCAATACCCATCATAACGTCAGGCTATATGATAGTCGAGTTGAAACTGATGGTAGTTTGAGCCGAGGGAGTTATGTAATTACGTCTCCCAACCAATTTTATCTGTCAACTACAGGCTATAATCCTTATCGCAAAATACTAGGAACCCCTAAACCACTTGAAATTAATATTTGGATCGAATATCCAGAAAGTATGCCTACACCTCCTCCTGACTTAAAAGCTATAGCCGTACAGATTCTCAGCTTAACTAAACTTAATTGGGGTTCTACCGATTCGATTTGTGCCGAGCCAATTACTACTAAATATGCTGGCGATATTGCGTATTTAACGGCTGCATTTTTGCGACAGTCTAATTCATTTGCTTTGCATCCTGTACTGGAAAATACTCCCTGGTTTATTTAGTTAAGCAAACTATTTAATACAAAAAAATGTCAGGCTAAAAAATATCCAAACACGTTTAGCCGCTAAACTGTCTATTCCGACAAAATATTTAGAAACTATCTGTGTCAGTCAAAGGTCTAGCCTTGGAGATGAATATCAACTGCGTGTAGCGCTGCACTGGCTAATTCAACTGTAAAGTTAAGTTTTACTCTCGCTCCCCATTTGGCAATTTGGCAATTTTAATTGGCATTGAGCCGAAATACGCGCTTTCCGACTCAATAGAAGTGGTGCCCACAAGCGTGAAATATTTTGACAGACTAACTGGAATCACCGTCAGTTCACGGCATCTGTAGGTAAATTTTCGCTTGGCTTTCCCCAAATAAAGAATACCGAGAGCAATGGTCGCTCCCGGTATCAACTTTTCCAGTTCCGTTGTTGTTAGATAAATCCAATCAGATTCAATGAAAGGAAAATTGGCCTCACTCAATTCAGCACAGATTTCAGCGTACTGAGTTCACCACTAAACACGCTTGCCCCGTCGTTATTGGTTAGCCTGTTCCAGAGCAGGAGTCGCTGGAGTTCCAGCAATTTCGGCCAAATTAATCTTGACGACTTTATTGCGAGCTTCAGTTACTTTGGGCAGAGTTAGCGTTAGAATGCCATGTTTGTATTCAGCTTGCACAGAGTCCTTTTGAATGTGTGCGGGCAAGGGAAGCGTCCGGTGGAATTTGCCGTAGCGGAATTCAGAGCGGACGTAGCGGGGTTTTTCTTCTGTGTTTTCGCAGCGGCGTTCGCCAGAGATAGAAATTGCTTCGCGGGTGACTTGAACGTCAATGTCTTTGGGGTCAATTCCAGGCAGTTGCGCTTTTAATACGAAGTTGTCCCCAGCATCAGCAAATTCCACAGCGGGCACCCAAGTGGCTTGTGAGTTATCTTTCGTTGTTGCCCGTTGGTCAAAAACTTTATCGAGTTGTTGACGGATGGTTTCAATTTCTGTGAATGGTTGCCAATAGCGCATCAACATAATCTGTCACCTCAAAGATTGGTAAGACTTTATAAGTTTGTTTTGGTTGAAGCTCATTGCTTACAGCTATTATGATGCCGTTTTCTAAGTGAGAGGAATAGTCAGGATAACCCTACTCTGTTGGTCGTATTTGCCCGAATAAGTGCGAAACAATCACAGTAATGGGCAGTGAAGAAAACCGTACAAAGCTATTCCTAGAAACCGAAAATGCTGTGTCAACGCCATGATGAGCCAGCCGAGCGAACTCTGCTGGCGTGCGAACTCACCCGCTGGTGCTGGCCGTTTTAGGTCGCAGGACTTCGACATTCATCTCTAGTTTTTCTCCCAGCCACAAAGAATGTGTTGTATGGTCTGCCAGATCGTCGCCTGTTTCGGGATGGACGAGAATATTTAGTTCCTCACGGTGGAGCATCAACCAAGGAACGACTGTGCCAAACTGCGGGGGTAAAAACGCAACTTGATACATGGCTTGGGGGTGGGGGCCAATGGGTTTATCGTGCCAACGCCCTAGCTGCACCTCAAACTGAGCCAATCCTTCGCGCACGCGCTCTGCTGCATCGCGGCTATCACTGTCAAAGTAAATATGTGCGTGAAAACCAACAATTTCGATGGTGTCTGCTTTCATGATTTTCAGTGGGGTATTATGGGGAGGTTCATTGCAGCCAAATCCAACAAAGAAGTATACCCTAGCTTATTAATTTTACCTGCGAGTAAACATTACTCTTTCAGCAATGCCGCCTATATTTTAGGGTAAACCAATGACTCAAGAAAATAACTGGTTTGAGACAGCACGATTGGGAATGTTTGTTCACTGGAGCCATAGCAGCCAGTGTGGGTACGAAGTATCTTGGCCGTTGGTGGGAGGCGTCTTTAGCTTGCCGTACTGCCAAGATGTCCCGGTAGCGGACTATCACCGCACCGCCCAAACTTTCAATCCGACTGAATACAACCCTCAAACTTGGGCTAATTTAGCCAAACGCTTGGGGATGCAGTATGTGATTTTGACCGCTAAACATCATGATGGATTTTCCTTATTTCATACCCAGCAATCCGACTTTTCTATTGAGTATGCGCCGTACAAAAAAGATATTGTCCGAGAATTTGTGGAGGCGATGCGGGCTGAAGGTTTGCGAATTGGGTTGTATTTTTCCTTAATTGATTGGCATTACCCTGACTACCCGGCTTTTACAGAAGCCGATAAACCGTATCAGTTTGGGAAATTCAGACAGCCGACGACTTCTCAGTGGGAGCGCTACCTTGAATTTATGTTCGCTCAAATCAGAGAATTGTTGAGCAACTACGGAAAGATTGACTTGCTTTGGTTTGATGGCGGTTGGGAACGAAAACCAGAACAATGGCAAGCTAAACAGCTACATGAAATGATTCGCTCGCTGCAACCGCATTTGTTAATCAACGATCGCCTCCCTGGATTTGGAGACTTCGATACCTGCTTTTCAATTCATTCCCCCCCAACCGCCTCCGCGCACTTGGGAAGCTTGCCTAACTCTGAATGAAAGCTGGGGGTACAACCCTCTATGACACCCAATTCAAGTCAGCTCGCCAACTTATTCATACTCTCTGTGAAGTTGCAGGTAAAGGTGGCAATTTGCTGTTGAATGTCAGTCCTATGGGCAACGGGCAGATTCAATCTGAACAATTGGAATTGTTGCAATTCGTAGAAGAATGGATGAGTGTCCATGCCCAGAGTATTGTAGGAACACAGCCTGGACTGGAACCTTGGCAATTCTACGGCCCTTCTACTCGGCGGGGCAATCGCTTTTACTTATTCTTGCTAATGAAGCCCTACGAGTCAGTAACAGTACGAGGTGTACCCATTAAACGGATTCAAGCAGTTGCTATGGTAGGTGGAGGGGAATCATTACAATACTCAACCCGCTGTGCCATTGTCGATTCTATGTTAAGTGCCGATCCTCTTGGGGAGTTAACGATTCAAGTGCCTGAAGAAGCTATCAATTCCTATGCTACGGTGATTGAAGTTGATATTGCTCCAGCCAACGATACTTAAAGCAAGATATAACCAGTGTAGCGATCGCACTTCTTCACTTCCTACCCCACTCGTCAGATCGCATCCAACTCAACATCACGCTCGCACTTTGGGTTCCATCTCGTACAAATCCCGCAACACGACCTTGATATTGGGACACGACGAGAAATAATTAGTTAGTTTGCAGATGCAATGGGGGTTCGGGTTGCGTGTATATAAAGTGTAGCGACCGTACTCTTCGAGATTGGGGGCATGAGTTGGTGTTGGGTTTGGTTCGGTTTCTCCAACAATTGGCGTATTGGTGGCGATCGAAATATTCAATGTAGCGGCAAGGGTTGGGGGCTGTCCGTCTGAAAATTATCGTTTCCTGACCTAGCTCCAATGGCTACAACCCTAGGCTGAGAAATATATTTTCTTGACCGAGCCTTACATTAATCGAAATGGCGGATTTCTTTTAATTCCCCTACCCTACGCTGTTCTCATCTCTATCAAACCCATGTAGATATGGCTGTAGGTTGACTAGAGGAGCGTTTTTTTGGGGAAGGACTCGGTTGACCTCCGGGGCTAGTGGGAATTGTTGGCCAAGGACGTGTAGGACGTTTTTTTGGGGAAGGACTCCTAGTTGGCTGAGGACTACGAGGACTACATTGATTTTTTCTATAATTCCAAGGAGGGCAAGGACTATTTTGATTCCATAATCCAATTCCCTGCTGTTGGGCGGTAGTCTGAGCTTGACGCAATTCTTGAGCGATCGTGCCACATTTACCAATACTAATGTAATGTTCATAGACCCATGCTTGCCCTTCTTGCACCATTTGTAAATTAATATTTTTATTGCCGAAAACTATTAGAACTACCAAGAATTTGTGTTCAAATAGACCTTTATATACAGGTTGAACTTTGATTGATGTACCTTTGGGAAGTAGGGTGCTAAGGCGATTAGATGCCTCTTTTCCACCTTCTTGATCTATTTCTGGTGTGTCAATGCAAGCTAACCTTACTGTTATATTTTGACCGTTGCTGTTGCGAATCATGAGGGTGTCGCCGTCGCTGACGCTGACTACTTGGGCATTAATTTGAGTGTTTGTTACCTGAGAAACCTGAGCAGTAATTGCTGGGGCGATCGGTGCGATGAACATCAGTTACTAGATTCTGTGTAGTATTTGCTCGATTCTTAATTGCTGATTTTGCTGTGGGAGTTGCCCGTTTCTTTGCAGTGCTATCTTATTTCTCGCTATGCGTTGCTCTCTAGGGATTTACAGCGCGTTTCCTGGCTTCTGATGCTTTGATATCATAACCGGAGTTAGGATTAGCTTGGTGCAGTTGCATTAACAGGTCGATATAGAACTTGTAATACTCCTGCACTGTGGCAAAGTATGAGCGACGGAGGTCTGAGCTGGCTATATTACTGCGGAGGTTTTCGATGGTTTTGAGAGAGGATTCAATGTCGTTGAGGGCTTCGGTAAGATTGTGTAGATCGCGTTTGACAGCAGCCATGCTGTAGAGGGTGAGAGCTTCCCCGCGGAGGTCACCAGTTGCCCGCCTTAGAGGCAGGGACTGGCTTGTGAAATTTTCATAACTCCCCACAAAAAATTAACACTTACTTTTTCTGGGGTACATTTCGAGGCGGGACAGCACGACCTTCATAAAACCGGCGCTCTAAGTTACCTAATCCCCACCATACCAATGCAGCAGTAACCGGCAGCAAATTTAGGAACACAGAAGCATGATTCGCTAACGGTAAAACCGCCCATAAAATGATGCCCAAGAATGTCACAATCAACCGAATTCGTTTCAAGTTGGCAAGCGCACGCCGGCAACTCCCACAATTGACTGTATGCGAATGATAGCGCTCTAGCAATACTTCAGTAGATAGGGGAGGTGACAGTGATTCCCCAGGAAAAGGATCGGCAGCAAATTGATTCACCCATTGACGTAAGTGGGAGACAAACGTATCTGCTTTAGTAGGCAAATAAAACGCCTTACTAAAGCGTTCACTACCCCCCTTGGCTTCTAAGTAACGCTCTTGGTAATGCAAGAAGATTTGGTCATCTTCTAAGATATTATTTTGCCCAATGTGAGAATACCAGCGCGGGGTGAGTTTGATAAAAAAGGCGGGAAGAGGGGAGGAAAACTTGAAGGGAAACCGAGCAAACACCCGACACTCACCCTTACGAATGGGCGTGGCATAAACAACAGTCATTGTTCTGCCAAACTGCTTTGAGGTCAGGTCATGCCACATTAAATTGGGAGCAATAAAGCGAGTATGTTGCTGCCCTAGCGTGCCTTTGCGTGGGCCTTCTTCCCACAAGCCGGTGAACCCTTGCTTGTTTGATGAGCACACTTCTAACTCAACCGGGGCAGCATTTGCGCGGTTGCCGACGGATTCATGGTGTGTAAATGGCACATGACTGGCATCCAACACATTTTCCAGTAGTGTCAGCGCATCATAGGGCAGATCGCGAAATGTGTTGAGGCAAATCCATTCCTCGGGCGATTCCTCAAGCGGTTCAATAATTGGGACAGCCACTTTTGGCGCCTGGTCTGGTTGACCCGGATAAACAAACAGCAATCCTTGGCGCAGCGCAGTCGGTAATGATTGAACACAAGCCCGTTTTGATTGTTGTGGCGTTGTCCCAGCTCCTGCTTGTGGGATGCGCTCGCACGCGCCATCGCCTTGAAATGCCCAGCCGTGATAGGGACATTCCAGCAATCCGTCTTCAGCAATTCTCCCTTCAGAGAGGGGCGCTAACCGATGGGGACATTGATCCTCAAAAGCTCGCCAGCAGTTAGCTTGAGTGTCCCACCACAACACCATGTCTTGACCTAGTAGGGTAAATTTATTAGGCTTAGTCTTGTCTAAATCTTCAACATAATGGACGGGATACCAGGCTTCCTTGCAGTCAAATCGAGTTGGGTCAGTGCCGCCGGCAAAAAGTTCATTCGGCTGGTTGACTGAGACTTGCGCTTCGGTCAGCATATTCAAACGATTTAAATTTGGCTTAAGAACAAAGATACTTTACACATCTTAACAACTCACTCACGTCATGCAAGGAGTGATGATTGTGCATTGTCAATATTTAGCGATTCATGGGGAAGTCAAAGGCTGCTGAGTTTCCAAAGCCTGCACATCGCAGGTCATAATAATAGCAATTCTCTAAACGCTCACGACTTTATTAGTTCCGAATTAGAACCGGGATGTAACCAGTGTAGCGATCGCACTTCTTCACTTCCTACCCCAGTTGCAGATCGCATCCGACTCAACAGCCGACAAAACTTTTGCTTCCATCTCACACAAATCTTGCAGCACCGCCTTGACGTTTGGAAACACGAAATACTCCGTCAGTTTCCCAATCCGGTAGTTAAAAGGTTGATATCGGTGTTTGAAGTACAGCTCGACATTACCCCGATGTTCCCAAAGTCCCAGCAAATTGACAACCACATCCGAGTAATGCGCCCTCACATCCCTCTGCACCTCGGCGATGCGCTGCTCGATCGGTCGGGTAGTAATTCCAATTTTATAGAAGCAGCTCTCGTCGGCTTTGACCTCAAGGAAATAGAGGGAGTTTACCAGAATCCGACGAAGCTGTGCTCGATAAATCAGCAAATCAGCCCGCCGTTCGTCCAAGCAGGATAACCCCGCAGCAACGGCCATCTCTACAGAACCTTCCAACTTCACTAACTCTGACAGCAGCAAGGGTTCCTGGACTGAGTTGAACAACGCCAGGGGAAGAGCGCCGACGGGGATTTTACCCAAGTCGGTAAACTCATAAGAGCGAGATCCCTCCGACTCCAGCAATCCTTTGAGTTCCCACCGAAAGCTCACCAAGTCTTTGGGAATCGATCGCTTTTGGGCCCCGTATTCTTTCCACAGCACCTTCAACTGTTCCAATTCATCACCCTTGAGTTCGATGTTGAAATGCTCGTAGAGGGGAAGCGATGGAAATGCTTTGGTTTTAATCCGCTGCGACACGGGCTTGCAAGTGTCCCCGGTGTGCGCGAAGTGGTGCTCTTTCAGCGAACCCTTTTTCGCTGTCAATCCGCCACCACAGTAGAGACAAGTTAGCTGAGTTTTTCCGCGCACAACCTCATCAATGCTCGTCAGTTCGCCACTGAGAGCAACACCAAATTTTAGCCACATTGTGAACAATTCTCCTTTGAGCCGGTTTTTGGAGATGCACCCGCTCCACACGATCGAGAATTGTAACAAATCCAGGGGTGAGGGCTTCTGCCTTGGGAAAGAAAGCGATCGGCACTCGATGCTCTTGATGCGCGACTTTAATCCTTGGCATCCCAAATCTAAAATCTAAAATCTAAAATCTAAAATTGCTCATCACCAATCAGGAATTTCTTCAGGCTCCGAGTCTGATAGGCCTTGTGACAGTTGCTCTCTTGGTAACGGCACAGCCGGCAATTCATCCTGTACGCGGGGAAATACCTCTTTCCCCGCGTAGGAAAGCATGGAAAGACTGGCGATCGCTCCTTTGACTTGATCCGGCTTCACCTCTAAGTAGCGCTGTAACTGTTCGAGGTTACTGTGACCACTGATTTCTTGAATGATCCGCAGCGGAATTCCGGCGTTGCTCATCTGAGTCAGGGCGGTGCGACGGAAGCTGTGGGTGGATGCTCCCTCGATGCCGGCGCGATCGAACGCTTCTCTCAAAATCCGATCCGCTGAGTTGGGGTGCAAATGCTTCCAGTGGTGCGAAGGGTGGCGGCCGGGGAATAAATAAGTCTGACCGGCGTTGGGTTTCCAAGATGTCAAGAGACTTCGCAAATCTTCAATGACTGGAATTGTTCTGGTTTGGAGTTTTCCTTTGGTGTTGCGCTTGCGGAAGTTGATTGTAGGTCGGACTGTACCTCTGGCAGTGTAAATATCGATGACTTCCAGGGAACAAGCTTCGGCAATGCGGCAGGCGGTGTAGAGACAAACTCCGAACAGCGTGCGATCGCGATCGGTTTGCAAACCTTCGTTGAACAAAAGTTCGATTTCCTCTTGCGTGAATATCTTGGCCTGCCCGTGTCCCTCTATCTTCATGCTTGGTGTATACCCGACCCGACACCAGAAAGTTTGCCGCAAATACTGCACTGCTGCATCGGTCTGGGGGTATTTCTTAATGCGGCGGGTGAGCGGGGTCAAGGGTTTGGTTCGGGCGAGCGCTCCGGGGGTTTGATATGTTTGGTTAAGGATACAAGCGCTGGGGTTGATAGGAATAAATATGTCTTTGCACCGCTTTTTCGGGTCAATATTTAGTTAGGCGGTATGCAATAGTGATGGGAATAACATATATAGCCCCTGCCTATTTACTATCCCTAAAACGCTCGCACCCAATATGCACCTGCCACTCCACTACTCTGGTAGATTCTGCTAACATACCATCCAGGGCGCGGGGACTGCTGCTAACAATTTTTTGAGCCTCTTCCATACTTTCTGCCTGAATCACCCAAAGTCCCGTTCCATCATGGGGAAAAAGCGGGCCACAACACAGCAGTATTCCTTTCTCCTGTTGCTGGCGGAACCAAGCTAGCTGATTTGGGTCGTGTTCTGGGTGAGCGATTTTGTAGTCGTAATACTCTGGAATGGTTGCTACAACAACGGCAAAAAGTTTAGACATAATGCTTTTCCAAAACTGATAAAGTTCAAATCAAAAATAGCATAATACTCCAATTACTTTGGGTCGCACTCGCAGTCTTGTCATTTTTGAGTAAGGGTTGAAGCCCAACTATGCAATGCCTAATTCTCTATCTTACTGGCGCACAACTAGATAGCCCCGTGTCTTTTTTGAAATTGAATCAGTAGTATTCATCGCTTTCCAAAGATTCTCCGTAGAAGCCCATACAGGCGGATATTTATAACTGGCTACGTCTTCAATCAGAAAGCGATCGCTTTG
The DNA here is from genome assembly GCF_036701905.1 of Microcoleus sp. MON2_D5. NCBI lineage: Bacteria > Bacillati > Cyanobacteriota > Cyanophyceae > Oscillatoriales > Microcoleaceae > Microcoleus > Microcoleus sp. MON2_D5. The sequence continues at coordinate 12,789 of NZ_JAUBRM010000053.1, read as the reverse complement.
TTCGTGATAGGCAGCGAGGGGGGAAATATGCCCGCTTTTACCCTGACCCAAAACAGAGCGTTGGTAGTTCACGATTATATAGTCGCCAGAACGGGCAAGGTTAGCTTTAGCTTGGGTACGAAATTGGTTAAGTGTTGTCTCCGACGCATAGTAGACCTCAACTTTGACGTTGTGACTTCTGAGCAAAGCCGCTAATTCATCAAGAGTCATTCCCGAAAAAGTGACGGCATAAGAAGAGCGGATGCTCTGGGTTCGACCGTCAAAAAAGGTGTCTTGGGTCAGGGGGCGATATCCCTGTTTTTTGCTGCCGAGTGCGTTCAGAACCATCACACTGCTAGCCACACCACAATAGGCGGGACGCTTTTGGGTTTCAATGTGGGTGCTAAGCGGTTGAAAATCCTGTTTGCTCTTGCTTTGGTTCAGTAGCTGTTGTCCTTCGGGTGATTCTAGAGAAACTAAAGTTTTGGGAAGCGGTAGTCGCTCAACAGAAGGTGGCGAGAAGGCTTTCCAGGTAAAAACGCTTAAACCTGTGCCGAAGATTACTAGAATACCCGCTCCAGCTTTTATTAGTCGCCTTCGCCATCGGTGATTGCCAGACGTTTGATTTAAGTCCATATCTTCATCTCTCCCAAGAACACTTATGTAAAAAAGTCTTAGTCAGAATTTTTCCTTGGGTAATTAAACATTACAATGTCTAAATCTTGCCATCTGGTTGTTAGCCCTGGCAACTATTGCCTTTGCTTCGGACATCACTATAGCAAATGTATTTACGGGTTCAATTGCTCGCAGTAATTAAGGAAAGAACTCATTTTTTTAAACCGCCTGAAAAACTCCATATTGCGATTGCCGATGTACGAGGTTTTGCGATCGCCTTCCCCATCCGTTTTAGGTTAAGTTGCTTCTTATCTGCGAAATAGCTTGATTCAATCCCTCACTGTGAATCCAGCCCACGTAGCCGCCATAAATCATTCTGCCATCGGGATCGCCTAAAAAAATGTGATCGACGCCGACGGGGTTCTTCCAAGCCCTAACCGCCGTCCCATCCCTGAGCCTTATTATTGGACGGGAACTTTTAAAATCCCTGTGGTGTGCTGGAGTCATGCCTGGAACAGCTTGTAAAATAGCGATCGCCGAGCCTGTGATATCAGGAATATTAGTAACGATCGTCGCTGCCGCACAACCGCACCCATCCGTCACCGTCATTTGAAGTCTTTCCTTAATGTCGCCGTCAAACAGCGACAATTTCTCAATCTCTTCTAAAAGTTTCCCGTGCGGTTCGGATAAGCGCCTTTGGCAATAAATCGCTGTTAGCAAGTCTTCCAGCCCCACTTTTGTTAGAGCATCTGCAATCAATCCTGTCAAACCTAGCACGGCAATGCCGCCTAACATTCCCGCAGGGCCTCCTAGAAATGCTAAAGCTGCTGTAATGGCGGCAGCTCCTGTCAAACCTGTTGCAGCCATCGTCACCACCAAGATGACACCGGGTAAACCCAAACCAGCTACTTTCTTGACGACTTCATCCATTTTACCAACCTTTGCTATTGCTTTGGGAACCTTACCAACCGCTTGCGGGTACGGAACACCTGCTAGCGCAACAAGTTATTTATTCTAGATTCTTGCATTTACTGCCTTGCTGCATCAATCTGTGGATTTTCTTAACGCGGTAGCTGAGTTCAGGGGACGTTTGAAGAAAAGGCAGTTGACAGTAAAGGCATTGAGATTTTGGCCCTCGCTACAACGTTGCAAGAAGCGATCGCCCTTTCGGACGCCGACATCCGAATAAAACTTGATGCAGGAGAAGCTTTATCGGCTGTTTGTGGTAGTGAGGGAAATGGGGCGCAGGCTTTCCCTTTGAACACACAGTACCGTGCTTTCCCCGGCGCGCTGGAGGATGTTTCACCGAAGATAGCCAGCGAACGCCAAAGTCAGTATCGAGCCTACCCGCTGCTGCTAAAGGTAACAAATACGGGAGTTCGGAACGGGTCTAAAAGTTTAGTTCAAATCCAAGGCTTCTGATTGTTAGTCAACTATTTACAAACAGCGTTAATTACACTCAGTTCTGCTCGATCGCTAACTTTTACAGCAACGGGGTATGCACCGCCCGTAAGAGTATCTGCGGTATAAGTTGTAATTAGCTTGTTGTTTCTATCATAACTGTCGATGTTGAATATACTGCGAACTTTGGTCTGACAATTTACAGAATTAAAAATTAATAGCTTATGAGTTCGATCTGGTGCAAAACAAGTAGTTTTACCGCTAGCGCGACCGCCACAACGCGATTCATTTATTGCAAAATCATAAGGGCAAGCACATCTTTCTCCGTGATAAGGACGGCGAAGCGGCATTTCTCTACCGTTCACCACTGGTCGAAGAGATACCCTAGCTGAGGTATAAAACTTTTGTGTCCCCCTGGATTCTATGGAGCCAAAGTCTAAGTAATTTGTGATTTGGTTGGCATCGGTGATAATCTTTACCCATTTTGGTTTTTGGCTAGCAATTGAATAAGTTTCACCACAAACTAGAAGCGCCAACACACACAACACTGTCGGGCGAATTTTGGGTTTCAGCATTTTATTGACACTTGCCATTTTTGAGTAAGTAAAAGCTAGTAACGCCGCCTAAATTTATCGCAATATAGAAGCCGATGTCACTCAACCTCACTTCCGTGCTAGCGGTAGCCCAATATCCTGCTTTTATACTCAGTAGTGTCTCGCGCTGCTACATTAACTTGTAGCTCAGATCATCGGGGCGGGCGCGACGACACTCAAGGTAGGCGATCGTACTGGGATTCGGGCGATCGTACTAATTGAGAATGGTGCAAGATGTCAGTTTAAACCAAAGATAGCCAACGTTCGTCTTGCCGGTACCGAGAATAACCGCCGTTACTAAAAGTAACAAACACGGGATTTTTAGTGGTGCAGTCTAAAAGGTGTACGTCCAAGTTGACCCCGACCACATAACCTCGTCTACTTCATAAATCTGTTGCGACCTTTGGGAGTTGTAAACGCCAACTCTTTGACCTTTCTGGAATTTAGCAATTTGTTTCATCGAACTAACTTATTGTCACTTGAACCCGCGAACGCTGCATCTAATTGCAATTACCAAGGAACGCCAAAAAACTCTCTGTTCACAATGCCTGATAACTCGTGCGATAGCGCAACCGCCGACCACCGACCTCTGGCATCGCTTTCGATTTATTGTGAATCGTTCAAAAACAAAGAAATGCAACAGTCTCGAAAAATTGCGCCTTTCAGACCCGTTGCATATTTCTAGATCGATAATACTCTCGATCGCTGCTGAAAGTCAATACCTCAGCAGCACAAAGGAAAATCATATAATTCTTCCAACAGCGTTTTTAAGCAAGTTTGGTTAGTCCAGCTATCACAATCTTTGCCAGATCGTCGGTCAGCCTGAGAAATCCATCCTTCAGTCCCCATTCGCGGATCTTAGTTGGCAGTAAGAATCCGTGAGCCGAGGCGTTTCTCAGAGCTTTCGCCAGTTTGTATGCCTCGAACCAGGAATCTACAGATTGGGATTGAACCAGCCACCGATCGATCGCTTTCTTATCTCCTGAAGTTAATCCCAAGAATGTGGCTAACGCCCCATCTTCCTTGTTCAGCCAATTTGTCAGCTTCGGTTTACCTTTAGGCGGCTCTATTGGTTGGTATTCAGGCAGGACGCATTTTTCAAGAAATTTTTCATACATCCCCTTCTCAACTTGCCTCTCCCACTTGTCCATCATTAACGCTTTGGACGCAATCTCGAAACCGCTGTAGGCGATTACCAATTTCCACTGATGTCCCCGCAGCTTATCATTGACGCTGCGGGTTTCGCTTTGACCGATGGCAGGATGTTGCCATTCTATCGCTGCTTGAACTAGAGCCTGCCCTCGGGATAAAGCTTTAATAAATCGGTCGATATGTTCTGGACTGTTATCGTGTTTGGAATTAAAATAGAAAAGTTTTTGCTGAATGCAATCGCGTTTAGCTGCATCGGTCAACCAAGACTTATCTGGCTCCAAGACATTCCAAACATCCTTCCATACCCGGCTCAAATCTTCCGAAACGTTCATATCACATAAGTCGGAGGCGTTCTTTAGGTTTACCTGCAACCGCTTCAACGCTACCACTTTTTGTAATTAATATATCATAGTCGTGGGTTAAAAAAGTTTCAATTGAAATCGAACACAGATTGTTGGGAAGTTCTGGGTCGTATGAAACGTGTACGGTTTCGATGGGAATTTCTCTACCGCTACTAACTTGCGGACAGAGGTTCGCTTCAAAAATCGCATCCAATGCCAGACCTATCAATTCAAAAATGGGTTTGTCTTTCGCCATATTTCCCCCTAAAAATTATATCTCGCAACTAGATTTTTCTAGTTAGTTCGTGTTGCGGTTGAATCGGTTAATCGCTCGTGCAGCCAACTCCGAAAGTTCCTCAAGCCAATAAAGCCGTCGGTCGTATGAAATTGCCGCAGCCAGAAGCTGATGTCGGTCAACATCACCCGGTTAGTTAGCGTTAGCCTAATATTTTCTCTGTTTATATTCAGCATTACCTTACCATCTACTGCTGCATTACTGCATCAATCTTGGGTATTTCGCGAGCGCGGTGGGGCGGAGGCGGCAAGAGAACGCGCTTTTTCACGGGGCACCCCGAACCTCTCCGCGCTCGGGGCAATCGCCTGCCAACAAGAAAAGATTTGCTCGGGATGTAACGGTTAACCGAACTTGATTTTTTGTTCGCAGGCGCTAAAGTTAAGTTTTACGGTCGTGTTCGCACTCTCGAACAAATTTGAGGAACCGATATGTCAGACTCAAAAGCCCAAGAGCTTAAACTTCAACTCGAACAGGTCATTAAAAACAGTGATAGCGACAAAGTTTACAATGTAGGCAAAGCTATTAGACCTCTTGCAAAATAATTTTGTGCTATGGATGGAAAGTTTAGGCAATTTTATAATCTAGCAGGCTGGGCAAGTTTAAGGAGATGCCAATCAACCCAATAATTCAAAGTTTTACCTAAACTTGAGCAAACTCTTAAGGATAACACATATTTTTTTTGCAAGAGGTCTATTATCAATTTATTACCCGAAGGCTCGCTGGGATCTTATATTTATGAAATTTATGTCAAGTCCCCCACCAATCAGCCGTTGGACAATTTTTTACTAAATCTTGTTGAGGCTATCAAAAAAATAGAAGATAAAGTAGAGAGCTTTTCCGCAGACCACCCAATTTTTCACACAACTTTAATATCTGCCCTTGCCACCGCAATGCGCCACCACCAAGAACAAGAATTAGAAGCGCTGAGCAACACAGTTTTAAATGCGGGCTACCCAATGCACCACAGGCAGATATTCATAGAATGTTTCTAAATAAGCTAGTTAAATGAATTTACAAGCTGGCATTTGATATTGCTCAGGTATTTGTACGAAGGTACTTATAATGCAAGCCAACGGCAAATTTGAAAGCCAATAGACAGAATTTTCTCAATTTTGGCTTAGAATAAGCTGGCAAAATTCTTAGTGCGGGTGATTCAGGATGTGGCACAAAAAAAGTGTTTGGTGGATATTGGGAGGATTGGGAGGAAGTGCTTGCGCTATCTTTGCCCTAGCCGAATTTTCCCACTGGCACCGTCTGCGTAGGTATGAGAAGATTCTTGAATTGAGGGCTGTGGAATGGAGCGGTAAAAACTTAGCCGGTGCCGATTTTTCTCGCCAAGTTTTCCGAGAGGCAAATTTATCAGAGGCGAACCTGCGACGGGCAAACCTCCAAGGGACAGACTTCTCTGGTGCCGCTACCCGCCTGATTGACACCGACTTGCGCGAAGCAAATTTAAGCAATGCTTTGCTCTCCTATACTCAGGCTACCAGAGCCAATTTCTCTAATGCAATCCTCCAAGAGGCAAACTTCAGCAACGCTAGCCTGAATGGTGCGCGTTTTAGAGGTGCCGATTTGCAGGGAGCGATTATGATTGGGGCAAAACTGGTAGGCGCTGACTTCAGCGAACTCAAGCACGATCCGGCTTATCTCGATCGAGCGAATTTGACCGATACGGGTATTACGAGTTTTCGCGATACACGGCTTTGCAACGCCACGATGACAACTGGTGCAATTTCTAAGCAGGGTTGCTTTTGGCCTTCCTACGATTTGAAGAAAGCAGCACAAGCTCAGGATTGGCGCTGGATGGATTCGGCAATCAGCGATCTATTTAAAGAGGCGGTGATTTCAACGGATGCCTTGACACTTAAGCAGACTGTAGACGAGATTACACCCGAACAAATCCGCTCAATGCCCTGTAAACATCTCAAAACTCTAGATCGGCTTTGGCAACAAGCCAGTAACGATCGTTTTGGGTTCGGTATCCAGCGACAAATTTGGGAAAGTTCTCAAGTAAATCGAGATTACACCAAGTTCGGAGAAGCTGTGGGATGGAAGAAAAACGGAACCTGGCTCAAATTTAAGGATTTAACCACTAAACAGTCCGCTTCCAATAGCAGTGTCCTTCCAATCGGTCATTTTCCCTGGCATTCTTGGCAAGTTCTGGAACCTACTAAGACCGAGCCTACTCGCTTTCGCCGTGTGGGATTTGGGGAATGGATGGCACAGCTTAAAGCCTGTAAAATTTGATGCCAAGAAAGGCAACCGGGAACTCTTAACGGAGCACCGGAAAGTTAAATCAATAAATCTGCCAAACTATCTCCTGCTTTTTCTGGCTTGAGGTACAGTGTAAAAATCCGTTCGACATCTTCCCATTTTGCATTGTGTTTTTCACACCAAGCTTGGATGCAAGAATGGCTTAATTTCTCAGCTTCAGCGTAATCAACATTAGCAATTTCTGTTCCCTCATGACAGGCAATTGCCTCTAAAACATTAACGCGGATGTCCTGACGGGCTGCTTTCAAACAATACCTAATATATTCCAGATCTTTGCGGTTGCTAAACCAACTCTGTCTCTCAAAGAGCGGGTTGTTAGATTGATTAGGAATATTCATTGGCCAAACTAAAGCAATTATGAAGCTTTTTGCTACAAAATCCGTTTCTAAAGAAGTTTTTAAAGAAACTATAATTCTTCTTTCTTGGCACTTATCTAAGTTTAATGGCTACTCAAGTTGCTCTGCTGGTTTATGGCGATCGCACCACGTCTCCCCAGCGCGAACAGATCCGCCACAAGCAGGGCAATGGTTTGGGAATTCGGCGGTGTCTGTAAGCTCTCCAGTTCCATCGCAAACGGGGCATTCCACATCATATTGTTGGTGGACACCCGGAACAGCTCGGACGTGAACGATTTTGAGTCCCTTGCACCCTGGACATTCCATGTCAATCTCCTTGACCGTGATAGCTTTGGTAAATTGAATCGAAGCAAAAATATTACACCGACACGGGCGATGTACTGCTGTTCTTGCTAAAAAGGAGCGCTTGCCCAAATTCAACAGCAATAAACTTTGCTCGCTTTCATTCCATTATGAGCGATCGAGAGAGAGGAGGATTCCGATCCTTCTTATAGAAGCCAGCAAGAACGATATTGCTGGTTAACTTCACAATTGACCTTTGCCTCGGAAAAGTTGATGAGTAAAACCATTGAAGCCCCTGAACATGATTCAAGGGATCTCGTCACTCTCTTTTATTGATACACGCACAGCTTGTAGGTTGGCTGCAAGAAAATATAGCCGTCCAAGCTGCATATAAAGCTAATGGCAGCTTTGTTTCGTCTTAAAAGTTGTAAGTCCCGCTAACATGAAAAAGCGATCGCCACCTTCCGAGTCCAGCGATCGCCCAATATGAAGAGAATCCCTAACCCTCAACATCCTTAAGCCCATCTTCTAGTAACATCCTCACAATATCCACTTTCTTGCGCCCCGTCCTAGCTGCCAGCATCGAAGCTTGCAGTGCTCTCCCGGCGGACATATCCACCGTAAACCTGACCGTTAGTTCTTTGTCAGGCGCTTGAAGCCGGTGAGTCAAACTGCTCTCCTTGGATGGAGCGAGAACTGGTTCTGATGCAGATGCTTCCGGCTGCAGTGGTGTTAGCGTTAGCGCTGGCAATGCAGCTTCGGGTGTTAGTGATGCTGTGGATGTTGGTGCTGGCGATGCAGCTTCCATTAAAAAACTTTGGCTCGTTTTAGCGCCCAGGAGCGTACAACAGAAAGGTTGATGGCGATTTCCTACGGGATAGCTTCGCTATGCGCGCTCATCGCCAGGTACCAGTCGCATAAATCTTAAATTACTCCCCCAGACATCTAGACGTTTAGATGATTAAATAAACCGCAGGTGATGCGACCCGCGACATTATCACCCCTTCGAGAGAGCGAATGGGCAGCAGACTCTCGCAGTGCAGGAACTGCTTGATTTTTGGGAAGCTCCACCTCCTCCCATCACCCGCAACCGAGCGCTACGTTGTTATCGTTAATTAGCCGAGCCAACCCACCTTATAACTGGCAAGATACGGCATCATTTTAAACATTTAACCATTCAATCATCTAAACATTTAGATGATTAAGAGGTAAAGTTGAGTTAATCAACGTATCAATAAACCTATGATCGTGACAATCGCCTCATTTAAGGGCGGAGTCGGCAAGACAACTACAGCACTACACTTGGCAGCTTACCTGCAAACCAAAGCGCCTACGCTTTTGGTAGACGGCGACCTCAACCGCAGTGCTTTGGATTGGGCTGCCCGGGGTTCTCTCCCGTTCAAAGTGGTGGATGAAAAGCAAGGAGTTCGCTTTGCCAGAGATTACGAGCACATCGTGATAGACACGCCGGCCAGACCCGACCCCGACGAACTCAAAACTGTAGCAGAAGGGTGCGACTTGCTGATTTTGCCGAGTTCTCCCGATGCGATGGCTCTCACCGCGATGGTGCAAATGGTGGAAGCTTTGCATTCCCTAAAATCGAATTACCGCATTTTGCTCACGCTCATCCCACCTGCTCCTAGCAAAGTCGGGATTGAGTCTCGCAGAACGATCGAGAAAGCTCAGTTGCCGATATTTAAAGCTGAAGTCAGGCGGCTGGCAGTATTTCAAAAAGCAGCGCTCGCCGGGGTTCCCGTAAGTGCTGTCAAGGATGCCTACGCCAAAGCTGCTTGGGGTTGTTATGCCGCTGTCGGCAAGGAGATATTGCCATGAGCCGCTTTGATGATTTACTGAAAGCCAAGAAACTCAGACCGGGCGAACCTGACCTCGAACCTGCACCAGCTCCAGCGTTACCCAAAAGCAAAGACCCCAACTTTGTCAGGGCTACTGTTTACCTGCCCAAACAAATGCACCGCGACCTCAAATCTGCTGCCGCACAGTCGGGTGAAGAAATCAGCGAGCTGGTTGAAAAGTCCGTCGCTCAATACCTCCAGCAGCTTAGTGCCAATAAAAACGCTTGAACATTTGGATGTTTTAACATTTGAATGTTTGAACGTTTATTAAATCTACTGGAGTTATTTCTCCCGTCTATCGCTGTCTGGAAACAAGCGTACTGGTGGTAAAAAACTCAGGACTTACGCAACTCTCACACGCGATGCTTAGCAAAACTAGAGCGAGAAGGTTTGGAGGACAGAGCCTTGAGCGGCAGGGAAATTTGTACGTTCAGGTGAATCGCGGGTCTATAATCAAACAGCTCAAACCGTCATTTAGAATCAACCCCATCATCAACCCCCTCTCAATACACTCAATACATAAGTTTTACCCTCAATAACCGCAGGACTCATCCAAAATGCAAAAACTAGAAGGAAAAGTTGCTCTCGTTACGGGTGGCACCAGCGGCATTGGTCTTGCCACTGCCAAGCGCTTTGTCACCGAAGGAGCGTATGTCTTTATCACAGGTCGTCGTCAAACTGAACTCGATGCCGCCGTGAAAGAGATTGGTGAAAAAGTCACTGGTGTTCAGAGCGATGTCTCTAATCTGGCAGATCTCGATCGCCTGTTCGCCACGATTAAACAAGAGCAAGGTCGCCTCGATGTGGTCTTCGCCAATGCTGGCGGTGGAGAAATCGCCCCGCTCGGATCGATCACCGAAGAACACTTTGACAAAACGTTTAACACCAACGTTAAAGGTCTGCTGTTCACCGTGCAAAAGGCGCTGCCACTCTTACGCGAAGGCGCTTCTATCATCCTCAACGCCTCGACTGCTTCTACCGTAGGTACCCCAGCCTTCAGTGTTTACAGCGCAACCAAAGCCGCCGTGCGATCGTTTGCCCGCAATTGGACGCTTGACCTCAAAGAGCGCCAGGTTCGAGTTAACGCCATTAGTCCAGGCGTAGTTCCTACTCCTGGTTACAATCTCCTGGGACTGAGCGACGAGCAAGTGCAGGAATTCGTGGACAGCCAAGCCGTCAACATTCCATTAGGGCGAGTCGGCACGCCCGATGAGATTGCTAAGGCGGTTGTTTTTCTCGCTTCAGACGACAGCAGCTTTGTCAACGGCATCGAGCTGTTTGTCGATGGCGGTATGGCACAGATTTGAAGCGCTCTAAAAGTGACCGCTAATCTTCCAGGCGCGCTACTTCTTTGAAAGGGCAAACGTACTAGAGATTTGCAAAGTTGTTTGGCTGTGGCTGCATTCTTGCGGTTAAGTGTCAGGCTGCTGATAAGCTTGGGATTGACGAAGAGAATAGGGGCAGCAGATAGTGCAAAAATTGTGGCAGCGGGGGACGATCGCTCTCATTTTAGTAGGGATTCTTAGCGGCTGCAACTTGACTGAGCCATCGCCACCGTCTCGGCTTCCTCAAATTGGTCCCGAGAAACCGAGGGCTCAGCAACCCAAGCCAGGCACCAGAGAACCAATCAGCTCAGCCACCAACAACCGCAACTTGCTCTTGGGCAATCCCAGCAATGCAGCTCCCAGTGTTGCCAGCACCGATAACTACCTGCTGGTAAAGCCGCAGTTTGTGCTTTCTTACAACAGCAAAACTAAGACTGCCAATTGGGTTTCGTGGCAACTGAACCGCTCTTGGATTGGAACAGCCGACCGCCAAGACAACTTCCGCCCCGATGATTCCCTCCCGGATGCTTGGTACAAAGTCCGCCCCAACGATTACACCGGAAGCGGTTACGACCGAGGACACATTGCACCTAGTGCCGATCGCACCCGCAACGAAGCCGATAACAGCAGCACTTTCCTGATGACAAATATGATGCCCCAAGTGCCAGAAGTTAACAGAGGTGTTTGGGGTGACTTAGAGGAGTATTGCCGGGAATTGGTGCAGCAGGGCAAGGAACTTTACATCGTAGCGGGGCCCGCGGGAAGGAAAGGCAGCATTGGCAGGAAGGAAAAGATTGCAGTGCCGGCTAAGAATTGGAAAGTCATCGTGGTTCTCGACCGACAGGGGCTAGGGATGCAGGGAATTACAGCAAACACCAGGACGATCGCCGTGATGATGCCCAACGATGCCAGCGTCAAGGGCAAAGGATGGAAAAGTTTTCGAGTTTCGGTGGCAAGAGTTGAGCGAGAGACGGGGCTGAATTTCTTATCTAATGTGTCGCCACAGGTTCAACAAGTAATTGAAAGTAAAGTTGATAGTCAGTAAAAAAGGGATAAAACTTACTTTTTTGCGTGAGACTTTTAACCAACTGCATTAACATTCGCCATTAGGAATCCGTAACAAAAGATGAATAGAATAAACTTGATTAGCCAGTAAATTCTGATATTATATTCTCGATCCAGCCAAGACCAGAGGGGAGGGAAAACAATTAGCAGCATACCAAAAGAAGCTATAATAGCTATGTGGTATCGTTTACCCTCTGTGTAAGAGAGGAATAATAAAATTCCTATCATAACCAAACAGTAAAGAGAAGCAAGCCAACTAATTACTCTACCGGGCGTGTTCATATTACAACCTCTCTTCCTGACTCTAGTTATGGTTACTATGTAACTAAATGATTAACAAACAATCATAGTTCACCTTGTCTGCTGCAATCAAGTCTCCACCAGTTTCGTAGACAGCCCCGCCCATCCGCCACCGTCCGTCACGCCGACGATGTACGCATCAATCTCAACGCTTCCCACTCGGTAAACCTGCAACTGGAATAGGTTTTGCTTCAACACGCTGACTAAATTCTGAAAACGGTTTACTGTTTCCCGTTCCTCTTCATCGTGCCAGTCTTCTTCTTGGGTGGGGGTATCAAAGAACTCGTCCACACTCACTATTTCTACGGGAGCATCGGGTGGATGTTCGGTGAGTTGCAGAAGTTTCGCTGGAGTGAGTTCTCCCTGTGTCTGCCAGCTAAGGACCTCAAAGGGAGCGTCGGTTTCGCTGAGGAAGAGCAAACCCTCGGAAGCTTGTTCAAGTTGGGTGGCGATCGAGTCGGTCATAATGGCGGTGGTTCCTCAGCTTTACTGTGATTGTACCGTTGGTGTTGGCTGGAACTGAGGGCTTTTTGGGTAACTGCTCAAAAACGGCTGATAAGGATTCAAAGCTCATGTGACTCTGCCCAGACTAAAAGCCTGTCTCTGGGCAGCTAAAAACGGCGTTGCTTAATCAGGGTATGAAAAAAACAACTTTAAAATCGCGAAGTTTGGTAAATACTGGTTTCTATGACTTGCATATTTAGCTTTTCATACCCTAAATCAGCAACGACCAAAATACTGTCTGATGGCGATCGCACCTGCAGAATGTGGGTTAATACAGCGGTTCTCTCTCTCCGATGAGTTGGTCAACAACATCGCAGTCATGGCACCTTTAATCGATCGAGCACTTCAATAAGCCAAAATATTTCCATACTTCAACGCGAGGTTGACAGATGAAGATTTTTGTTGCCGGGGGAACAGGAGCGATCGGTCGCCCAACGCTCGACCAATTACTTGC